>NZ_MELG01000069.1:0-10014 GCF_001767535.1 Acinetobacter sp. GWC1_38_13
CTGGTTTGTGATCCTTTACTACCTTTATGAATATGGAAATACCTACTTTGACGGGATGACTGAACAACTGAAACGTCAAGGAGAAAGCTTTAACTACCAAAACCGTGGTGTTTGGATCAACAGCCAAGATAAAACCATTATTCTGTTTGATCAGTCTGATCAACGCCTCGTCAAATATCCCTTTGATTACATCACTTCCGTTGGACACTACAACTTAGTCGAAGATAACTTTAGAACCACGACCACTGTGATCAGCAATCCAATGATGGGAACACATGTCAATCAACAGGTCCATCGCACACCGATGAAACGAGAGTTTCAAGTCAATATTGGTACACGAGATCCATTCAAACCGAATTACAGCCTAAAAGTCCTATTTCCTTGGCGTAGTCCACAAATGGCCAGTGAAATCCGTCAATTATTATCGGCTGATCATTATCAATAACAACAATATAAAAATTTAAGGCAGTCAATCATGATGATTTCAAAATCGTTCATGCCATCAGTTCTAATGATGGCAATCAGTACAGCAATGGTCGGGTGTGGTAGTGGTTCGGGTGGAGATTCAAGTTCATCCAATGGCGGTGGAACGGATAATCCAGATAATGGCAATCCAATCCCTAAGCCCGTGACCTGTGTTGAAAGCCAATATCTGGAAGAGGGTGTATGTAAAAACAAGGTAGTGCAGAATATTCAGTCACTACCATTCAGTACGCTGATTCAAGGTCAACGCTATCCATTATCGCTGCAAACAGATCAAGGTCTAGTAGTAACGTTTAGCAGTAACACACCCAACATCTGTAGTGTAAGTGGCGGTGAACTTAAAGCGCATAAAGTCGGTCAGTGTAATCTGGTATTGACACAGGCAGGGACGGCAAAAGTTCTAGCACTGAATAGCAGCATGACCGTCAATGTGAGTTGTGCGGCTGAGCAATATCTAGAAAATAATGTGTGCGTGAATAAGCTCAAGCAAACCATTACCCCACTAAAAATCAAATATATCCTGACGGAGAGTGTGTATTCACTGGATACGGAATCCAGTGCCAAACTACCTGTCACGATTAGCAGCCTTTCTTCATCAACCTGTACCTATAGTCAGGGGGAACTCAAAGGGATTGGTGCAGGGTTATGTACCCTTAAACTTACTCAAGAGGGGGATGCTAAAACACTGGCAGCAGAGAGTAAAACCATCAGCTTTGATGTGTTTAAAGCTTCATCTATGGGTGATGCACCCGATATCAATAACTGTTATGCAGGTAAGCTCAGAGCAAAGTTTAGAAATGAGTTTTTACATGAGCTCAATACGGTTCGTGCCTTGCATGGGTTGCCAAGTATTACATACGATTATGCCCATGAAGATGAGATGATGCAGACTGCCCTGATTCTTGCGGCAAACAACATCTTGACTCATTACCCTGAAGCGACCACAAACTGCTATTCAGATATTGGTGCAGTGGGTGCAAAAACCAGTAGTTTGGAAATGGGGGTAAGACAGAATAAATATGACTATTCACCTGCCGAAAGCATTACAAATATGGTGCATGACAAATTAAATCTGTTTGCAGGAGATGTGGGGCATCGCCTCTGGATGCTTAATCCTTTCTTACAAAAATCGGCGTATGGTTCAGTTAATGCGCCATCATTTAAAGATACCCGATTCCCTTATGTGGTCGGTACGTCCTACAAAGTGGTTTATCCCTTCGACAATCCAACCACTGCACCACTCGGTGTGATTGCCTATCCCTACCACAACTATCCAGCCAAATATTATATGGCGGGTTCAATTCTCTCGATTTCAGTTTTAACCGATCAAAAGAATTTCTTTGCCAATCGAAATGTGGATTACGCCAAAGCCACTGTTGTTGTCACTGAACGAAGTAGTGGAGCTAAACAGAAGATCAGCAATATACGCTATGAAAATATCGGAGTTCCTAACCATATCCAATTTAACTTCGACGATTTGAAACTGAATGTGATCTACGACGTCAAACTCAGCAATGTCTTGGTGAATGGTCAGCCTAAAGAATATTCCTACTGGTTTAATGTGAATGATTAATAAGGATAAGAATCAGATGAAAAAATTAATACTCCATCTTGCTGTCGCTAACAGTATGGTAATGACCAGTTCAACAGTATCTGCTGAAACCAAGAAAGTGAACCTGTCGGCAGGACTGAACTATGTACTGTCACAAGTCGTGACCAAAGGAGATAATAATCAAAGTCACCATAATATGGGAATGCTTTACTACTTAGGAAAGAAAGGTGTACCTGTAGATCATAAAAAAGCGGCTGAATGGTTTTCCAAGGCAGCAGTGAATGGTTTTGCTCCTTCACAGTACGCATTAGCAGTCATGTATCTTAATGGGGATGGTGTACCACAGGATGCAAAAAAGGGCGTTACCTTGTTGCAAAGTGCTGCACGGCAGGGACAACCTGAAGCGGTCAAGTTATACAATGTATTGCAGGCTAATAAAGCACAGCAGCTCAATGCTGTTCAAACGACATCAGTACAAACAGCTACAACAGCCATTAAATACTATGATACATCCAAGCTTGAACCTAAGAACTTTAAGCAAGTTGTACTCCCTAACCTAAGTACAGATACCGTTGCTCGAAGTTTTTATAAAGTGACATCATCCAGAGAAAGAGGAAAAGATGATTACTGGGGAAGTGGCAAATACTACTATGTTAATAAGCCTAGCGACTTGGATGATCTCACTGATGCTGTAATCAGTATCGCGCCTATTATTACTTACCAGAATATGCAGGGGGAAGCCCGTTATTTAGTCCCTGTGGAAGTGACTTTAGCAATCGAAGGGAGGATAGAAACTTCACATGCTACACGAGGCACTTTGGAATTATATCTCTTTAAAAAATTGGACAATGGACAATTCCAAATGATTTCAAAAACAGCCCAAGGGGGAATTGAAAGTATAGAGGGATATGGTCGAACCTCATGGAATGCTCAAGAATTTAAAAAGAACTTACAAGCTTTTGGAAACAATACACTAGGAAGCTATACCATTGATGGTTATTACGGCAATGGTTATGGGGAAAGCGTGTGGTCACTTCTTCTGTTAAATGAAGACGACTATATTGTTGAACAAATGTTCGAAGAAGGAAAAGTTTCAGAACAACCAGAGTACGGCTATTCTTCAGCAATCAAAGTTAACAAAAATGGACAACCATTTTATCCATTCCAGATTCAATATCAGGGAACGGATTTGAACGACAATAGTCAGATGGTTAAAGTAAATAAAATTGTACCTTATCAGTATGATAGTAAGAATAAGTTTTATTCAAAGCTGAAATAATACTCGTAAATTAGAATAGCTATATTGATGTCTATCCTCCTGTTTCTAGGTATTGGGAATTGGAGGACACTATAAGAATGAGGAAATATCAGTGAATATTAAACCAATTAAAAATGATGTTGAACTTACTAACGCTTTTATTCGATATTGAAAATAGATGAAAAATATGTGCAACATATTAAAGATGGTAGAATTGGCAATTATTTTGCACCAGTTGGTACTCCAGCAAACCATTTAGGAATTAACCCAGCAGGAAGAGTGCCAATTACTTTTGCTCCAGTAAAGGAAACAGAGGTGCTTAAATCAAAAGCTAAAGAAATTGTTGATACATGGACTGATCCGAATAAACCTTATCCAGCAAAAGGTGGTGGTACACAGTATTTTGTTCCAAACAAAGAAAATTTAAAACAGGTGAAGTGATTAATGAATAAACGGCTAGAACTATTTTATATTGCACTAGAAAAATGCGAGAATCTAATAGGTTTATATCCAGATTTAATTGTGTTGAAATCTATTTATAACCAAATTGAATATTTAATAAGTTTTGAAAAAAATATGGATATTGATAAAAGTCGAATATCTGAAATTATTATTGGGGTACAGACAGTAAGGGAAATTGAACCTTTAGATGATATAGCTTCAGAAATTTTTTATAGGGTAGCTGATGAAGCAAGAAAAATGAATAAATCCATGTGAATTGAAAAACGTGCATTACCTTTTAGCTCATTAAATAAACCTTATAGGCAATATGAAGTTATAAAGCCTATTACTCCTACAGCTGAATCAAAAATCTTACCATGGTTTGGACAACCTGGCCAAGGAACTCAGTATAAGTTGCCAAAATCTGTTCAGGAACTTTTAGATCCTAATAATCCATATTTAAAGGAAATTCGTAATGACAAGAGGTGAGTTAATTCAATATTTGTCTTCGTTGGGAGTGCATGATAGTAGTTATGCTTTCGACAAAATAAAAAATTCTGAGTGCGTAAGCATATTAAAGGAGAGAGAGATGTGGAATGTTTATTATACGGAAAGGAATATTCCTGACTGGCTTTGTTGCATAAATATGTAAGCATCTGATTTAAATAAATTTAATTTTGGATCAAGAAATAATCAAAACTTTTAAAATCATATAGTTATGAAATCTTTGTGCAACAAAGCCCTAATTAATCAAAATTTTTTTGTAGACTCAAGTTTTAGTGCCTGAGTCTATTCTTTCCCAAGGAGGCAATACAGTCCATTGTTCAACGAGGTAATCGATAAACATTCTGATTCTTGGAGACAAATGTTTTTTGCTTGGATAAATAATGCGAATAGGCTCGGGTTCAACTGTATATTTTTCAAGAAGAGGAATAAGTTGGAGCTGATCAATACTTTCTTGTGTGATATAGGTGGGTAGTTGTATGATACCAAACCCTGAAACTGCAGATGCCAAGATAGCATCTGAACTATCGATTTTCATCTTCTCAGGACCTTCAAAAACATAGATCCCCGAGTCTGTCTTGAATTTCCAGCTTCTACGATTGTTGCTACCATTTAGAAAAATTGTATCAAATTTTGCTAAATCTTCTGGAGTTTGGGGGGAACCATGTAATTTAATATATTGTGGTGATGCACATGTCTGCATTTTTTGCCATGCGATGGTCCGTGTTAAAAGTCGAGAATCATCCTTGGGTTCACCAACACGAATACCTATGTCAAAGCCTTCTTCAATGATGTCAACAAAGCGATCTGTAAAAGAAATGTCTGCTTTTAATCCAGGCCATTTTTTTAGAAAGGTGTCTAAAATGGGTAAAATATATCGATTTCCAAGTGAGTGAGGAGCTGTAATTTTTAAAGTACCAATCGGTTCAAGGCGACGTGAAGCCATTACATGATCAACTTCTTCTAAACCTTCTAAACCTTCTAAACCTTCTAAAATCTGCTGGCAATAATCAAAGAGAATTTGCCCCTCATCAGTCAAGCTTAAGCTTCGTGTCGTTCGATTTAATAGTCGCACTTTCATTTGTTCTTCTAAACGAACAATACTTTTACCAATAGCAGATCGTGATAAACCTAAATGTTTCGCTGCAAGAGTATAACTGCCATATCTGACTGAAGCTACAAAAGCAGAAATATCACCAATTCTATTGATTTCCATTGCTTTATCCCAATGTGATTATTCATTTGTTGGTAAGGTATTGAATATCCATTAATATTTAATACCTAATTTTTTTAATTTTGAAATCAGTGTCGTTGGATTAATCCCTAAAAGCTTAGCTGCACCCTCATCACCAAAAATTTTACCTTCACATTGTTTGATTGCCAGTTGAAGATTTTCAGTTTCTAACTGTTTAAGCTGTTGTATCGATAGGACTTGCTCAATTGCTGTAGCGTGATTGTGCTGCATAGTCTGAGAGGATTCTTGTTCCAGTAAATATTTAAATGAAACAGCGCCATGTTTGGCAGTAATCAATGCTCGCTCCAACACATTTTGTAATTCTCGAATATTACCCGGCCAGTCATAGTGTTGCAGTTCGAGGATGTGTTTTTGTGAAAAAGGTAAATAAGGCACTTTACGATTTTCACTGATCAGCTTGGTAAAGTGTGAAACTAATAGAGGAATATCTTCTTTTCTATCTCGTAAGGCGGGTGAGTGAATCGGGAATACATTCAAGCGGAAGTATAAGTCTTCACGGAAATTTTTGAGCTTAACTTCTTCTCTGAGATTACGATTAGTCGCTGCAATAATCCTGACATCAACGTGGCGAGTTTTTTCTTCACCAATTCGTTCAAATGTTCCTTCTTGTAATACTCTTAATAATTTACTTTGTAATTCTAGTGGGATTTCACCAATTTCATCTAGAAACAATGTTCCTTGATCTGCAAGTTCAAATCGCCCCGCTCGATCACGCACTGCTCCCGTAAATGCGCCTTTAACATGCCCGAAAAATTCACTTTCAAATAGTTCTGAGGGGATGGCTGCACAGTTAACACGTATAAGAGGTTGTTGTTTACGATGACTAGATTGATGGATTGCACGTGCAATCAGTTCCTTTCCTGTACCAGATTCGCCATAAATCATGACATTGGCATCAGTAGAAGCAACTACTTTAATTTTTTCAATGATTTGTAAAATTGAGGCACTATTTCCCACAATTTCATGATATTGATTCTCTTGTAGTATCTCTTCCTGTAAATATTCATTTTGTTGTTCTAGTCGACTTTTTAAGTCTTGTAGTTCGTTAAGAGCATGGGTGAGTTGTTTTTCTGTATTTAAGCGTTCGCTGATATCTCTAAAGACTACAACTGCACCAATGATCTCGCTTTCACGGATGATTGGTGTACTTGTAAATTCCACAGGAAAAAAACTGCCATCACGTCGCCAGAAAATCTCTTGTATTCCTTCATGTACTACACCATCGTGTACAGCTGCGTAGATTGGGCATTCCTCGACAGGATAGTGCGTACCATTCTCATGAGTATGGTGGTGTATTTTATGGATATTTTTACTAAGCACATCTTCTGGTTTTAATCCTAGCATTCTCGCACCAACGGGATTTATAAAGGTACATAATCCTTGTTTGTTAATACTGTAAATGCCGTCACCGACTGAACTGAGCAATAAATGTTTGCCTGTGTCCGAGTCAATAAAAAGTTCCTGTAAGGCTTGCCATTCTTTTAGTCCTGCGCGGATGACTTTGTCTGCATTTTTATTCAGTTGGCGTAGCTCCAGATCTTTGACATCGACCAATGACCAAATAAGTAAAGTTTTATTTTTATATGGAATTGAAACAGAACTGACATCGAATTGAATTTTTTCTCCATTTTTATCAAAAGCATATAGCTCATTATTCCATGCATAGCCTTTAGCTAGTGTTTCTTCTGTAAATGCCACTAAGTCTGGGAGTTGACTAAAATGACCAAAAATAGAGGTGATAGTTTTTTGAATCAGCTCATGGCGTTCATAGCGGAGTAATTTCGTAGCACTAATATTTACATCAATAAACTGATTTTGATGTGGGTCTAAAACGAGTAAGGCTTGAGAGGTGTGTTCAAATGCAAGTGGACGAATTGAATTCTCAGTAGTAACCCAATCGGAAATGAAGTCGGTATTATTCATGCTACGAAATTTCATAGAATAGGTTATGAAATTTCATAATACTACGAAAAATCATAACCTTCCAGCACTATATTTATCATCTAAAAGAGCAGTTTTGAAAATATTAATTATTATATTTCAATGACATAAAAATTAATTCCTACCAGAAAATAGATCTTGGCACAGCTCTCGCAATAACACGGATAGACCAAAACAGTTGGTTGAATCGAAACCGTAGATATGAGGAACGGCTATGCCTAAAGTAGATATTGAACAATACAAAGATGGTGATTTTCTTGTCGATTATGAAGAAAAAGTATTTGAGGATGTAAAAGCTCAGCCGGGTGAAAAAGCATTGGTGACTTTCCACACCGTTGCCTTTGAAGGTTCTATTGGCTTGGTTAATGTCTTACAAGCAAAACGATTATTACGCAAAGGTTTTGAAACCAAAATTTTGCTCTACGGTCCAGGTGTTCAGTTGGGGGTACAACGTGGTTTCCCAACTTTAGGTGCTGAAGCTTTTCCTGGACATTTGGCGGTCAATAATCAGCTTAAAGCCTTTATGGAAGAAGGTGGTGAAGTTTATGCCTGCCGATTCGCATTACAAGCGCTATATGGTCAAACCGAAAAAGCATTAATGCCAGGGATTCGTCCAATCAATCCTTTAGATGTAATGGACTTGAAATTACTGATGCGTCGTGACAATGCACTGATCATTGATACTTGGACTGTTTAAAGATTTAAGAAAGGGGAATAAGACATGAATCAGATTGTAAAAGCAGCAGCAGTACAGTGTAGTCCAGTGCTTTATAGCCAAAAGGAAACCGTACAAAAAATCTGTAATACGATTTTAGAGCTAGGTAAACAAGGCGTACAGTTTGCTGTTTTTCCTGAAACGGTAGTGCCTTATTACCCTTACTTTTCTTTTGTACAACCACCGTTTGCAATGGGTAAGGAACATTTAAAGCTTCTCAATGAATCTGTGGTTGTCCCTTCTGAAGCAACCTTTGCGATTGGTCAAGCCTGTGCTGAAGCAAAAATGGTGGTTTCTATTGGGATTAATGAGCGCGCGGGTGGAACAATCTACAACGCACAGCTGTTATTTGATGCTGATGGTTCAATCATTCAGCATCGTCGAAAAATTACCCCAACTTATCATGAACGTATGGTGTGGGGACAAGGCGATGGCAGTGGGTTGCGTGCGATTGATTCTGCTGTCGGGCGTATTGGGTCACTGGCATGCTGGGAGCATTATAACCCTTTGGCACGTTTTGCCTTAATGGCAGATGGAGAACAGATTCATGCTGCCATGTTCCCTGGTTCATTAGTCGGACAGGTGTTCGCTGATCAGATCAGTGCCACTATTCAGCACCATGCTTTGGAGTCAGGTTGTTTCGTAGTTAATGCGACGGCATGGCTACATCCTGAGCAACAACAACAAATTATGAAAGACACTGGTTGTGAAATTGGTCCAATTTCAGGTGGATGCTTCACTGCTATTGTATCGCCTGAAGGGAAATTTCTAGCCGAACCTGTTACTCAGGGTGAAGGTTATTGTATCGCTGACTTAGACTTTTCATTAATTGATAAACGTAAACGCATGATGGATTCGGTTGGTCATTATAGCCGTCCAGAATTATTAAGTTTATTGATTGATCGTCGTCCGACACAGGTACTACATGAACTTAAAGTCGAATCTTCAGATTTAACAAATCTTGAAAAGATTTCCAGATTTACGGAAGAGCAGGTTTAAGCCTTATTAAACCAATTCTATAGAGAGGGGTGAGTATGTCTGCAATACAACTTTTGACTGATTTGCAATGTAACGGTCTGAAATGGGATGGTGAATTTGGTCTATCTCGTAAAGGCGGTGCAGGGCCAAGTGATCATAAGGCACTCAGCCTAGATGGGCAGACGATGATGATTCCAGTGTTGAATCTAGCTGCACAAGAGTCTCCATACAGTGCCAAAGCTGATCCAGATTCTGACCAAGTGATCGTATTTAAAAACCGGATTCCTGTAGCAACATTAACAGCCCCATCTCGTCCAAAGTTTTATGACTTAACTACAGACGAAGGTATTCCATATGAGCAAATTGCAACTTTGCATAGCCACGATGTCTTGGCAACAACAGTATTACAACATTGCATTCGTATGAATGATAAAGCTACGGCTTGTCAATTTTGTTCGATTGACCAATCTTTAAAAAGTGGTCGTACTTTAATTCGGAAACGTCCTGAACAGCTCGCAGAAGTTGCAAAAGCAGCTGTGGAACTCGATGGTGTACAGCAAATGGTCATTACCACTGGCACACCTAATACTCCAGACCGTGGAGCAGAGATTTTATATGACAGTGTAAAAGCAATATGTGCTGAAGTGAAGTTACCTATACAGGTGCAATGTGAGCCACCCGATGATTTTGCATGGTTTCAAAAGTTAAAAGATGCAGGTGCGGTGTCAATTGGTATGCATCTTGAAGCGGTGAGTGATCGGGTACGTCATAAAATTATGCCGGGTAAAGCAGAAGTTTCAATTAATACATATTTTGCAGCATTTAAGGCGGCAGTTGAGGTATTTGGTCGGGGGCAAGTAAGTACCTATATCTTAGCTGGGCTAGGC
>NZ_MELG01000070.1:0-42105 GCF_001767535.1 Acinetobacter sp. GWC1_38_13
CTGATGTCCAAATGATGCAGGAAAATGATATTCATACTTTCCTAGTTGGTGAGAGCTTTATGAAACAGCCTAAACCAGATCAAGCATTTGCAGCATTGTTTGGAAAGCCTGAGCAAATTTAAATTTATAGCTCAATGCAAAGCCCAATTCTTATGATTGGGCTTTTTTCATATCTCAATCTTATTTTGAAAAAGAATAATTATGAATAATCATTTAAATTTTATAATAAAGAACCATTCATATTTTTAGGAATAAACATTGAATATTGAGTTTTGTCATCTAAGTAATATTGAAATCGCTGACATTATTTCGTTACTAACTAACGACCGAGTGCTCAAACATATGCCTTTGGCTAAAGATAGCCTATTTGATGAAAAACAATGTCTCGATTGGGTTAAAGAAAAAGAAAAACAATGGCAAGACCATGGTTATGGTCCTTGGGCATTTCTAGTTGACAATAAATTTGCAGGTTGGGGTGGCTTACAATATGAAGATTGAGATGCTGATTTAGCACTAGTGTTACACCCTCAATACTGGGGATTCGGCAAGAAAATCTTTAATGAAATTATAAGAAGAGCATTTAATGAAATGGGGATGGAATCAATCACGATCTTATTACCCCCTACAAGAAATAAATTAAAAAGAATTTATTTATTAGGATTTGAGCTGGAAAGTGAAATTATGCTTAGTGGTGAACTTTTTATAAAATATAGGCTATATAAACCATCAATATGAAATAAGATGATTTAGATAATCAATCATTGTTTTTAGAATAGACCACTACCAAGCTTTCATTGATCAAAAAAATTATGTGAATCTGATTCAGTTCAAATCAACACGGTTTCAGACTATAATTTTCCATCCCTCTCGTATCTTACATATTTTCTTAATATTATGAGTAAAAATGATTCTTCGCTTTCTAAAGATCAGTTTAATTTACTGAAAGCTTTTAAAAAGCAAATCTCAAATCCTCAATCCAGCAATCTTGCTAAACAAGCAGAGATGAAAAAATCTCAATCTGTTGAAGAAGAAATGGAAGATACTGAGCTTTTTAAAAAAGCCTTAACAGGCGTAAAGCCAATTGATAATGGTAACATTGCACAAATCAAACCAAAACGCGTAAAAAAAATTGACGCGCAAACCCTTGCAAAACGTGCAGCAGCTGAAGGTAGCGCCGAACAGGAACTCACTGAGATTTCAGATACTCAAGCGATTTTAAATCCTGTGGCAAGCCAAGCTGCATTAAGCTATCGAATTGCAACTTTACAGCACAAAGTATTCGAAGACTTAAAAGCAGGTAAAATTCGTTGGTTTGAAGCTGTAGATTTACATGGTTGTACTGTCGAGCAAGCACGTGCCGCAGTTTTACAAATCATTCAGATGGCTAAAGACGAAAATCAAAATGTCATCAAAATTGTTCATGGTAAAGGT
Organism: Acinetobacter sp. GWC1_38_13; assembly: GCF_001767535.1. NCBI lineage: Bacteria > Pseudomonadati > Pseudomonadota > Gammaproteobacteria > Moraxellales > Moraxellaceae > Acinetobacter > Acinetobacter sp. GWC1_38_13. The sequence continues at coordinate 1,432 of NZ_MELG01000070.1, forward strand.
CCAGAAGCGATTTTAAAAACCTATGTAAATGGCTGGCTTAGACAACATCGTGATGTACTTGCCTTTGTCAGTGCTCCTGAAAATCAAGGTGGTACGGGTGCTGTTCTCGTGCTACTAAAACGTGCAGAAAAGAATCCAAAGTACAAACAATAATCGGCATTTGACTCAAAATTAAGTTTTTGAATCGTTTTCTGATACAATTCCCGTTTTGTTCAACCCACCTAAGTGAACATTGTTATGTCTATGCAGCAATCGTACGCAAATATCTTAACTGCCGTTGGCGAAGATTTGAATCGTCCTGGCCTCAAAGATACGCCTATGCGTGCGGCTAAAGCTTTTTCTTTTTTAACTTCTGGTTATAGTAAAACACTTGAAGAAGTTACAAATAGTGCGGTTTTTCCATCCGATAACCATGAAATGGTATTGGTTAAAAATATTGAATTTTATTCACTTTGTGAACATCACCTACTCCCTTTTTACGGTCGTGTCCACATTGCATATTTGCCTGAAGGTCAGGTTTTAGGTTTATCTAAGTTTGCACGTATTACAGAAATGTTTGCGCGCCGTTTGCAAATTCAAGAAAACTTAACACAACAAATTGCTGAAGCTGTTGCCGAGGTGACACAAGCACGTGGTGTGGCTGTAGTGATCGATTCTGCACATATGTGTATGATGATGCGCGGTGTTGGTAAGCAAGAATCTACCACTCGTACTGTTTCTTTTGTGGGTGATTTTAAAACGGACAAAGATGCACGTCGTGAGTTTTTAAGCGCTGTCCCTGAAAGTTATTAATCAGAGCATTGTCATGTCTTCAATCCAATTAGCAGGCTTTGGTGAGTTAATTCAATCTGAAGCCAGCATTGATTATCCTCGGCCTGACCGTTTGGTTAAGGGCAATCCACAACGTCTTACCTATGACTTATATACACACCCACATATGGGATGTGGAATTTGGCAATGTGAAGTGGGTGCTTGGAACATTCAGTTTGCAGACAATAAACAAGAGTTCTTTCAAGTCATTGAAGGTGTTGTTCGTATTCATGATCCCAAAACAGATTCATATATTGAAGTTTCTGCGGGCCATGCAGGTATTATCCCACCTGCATTTGTGGGTACATTTGAAGTAATTGAAGCTGTAAAAAAATACTTTGTTATTGTTGAAGTTTGATAGGTTTTTATCTATCAAACTCTTTAAAATTTAATCCTAGAAGAACCAAACATAACCCAACCCAACTTTACTCCAGTCTTTATGATCTTGCTGTTCGAAGTTCCAATTCAACCTTAAAGCATTATTTGAATTTAAACTATATTGGAATTGAGAGCCTACTCTTAGATTCCACTGACTTTGATCTTCCCAATACGGCAATTCAATTTGCACAACACTATTAATCGTATCCGTCCAGATATTCATACACCCAACTGTTGGTCCTACACCAACTCGCCAACCTTTATCGAGCGAACGACCACCTTGAATATGGCTTTGCATTTGGGCATAACACAAATGTCGACGATCATAATCGGCTAAGCTGTAGCCGACCTGCATATTTAGGTTCATAACACCATGCTGCTGATCATCACTAAAATTTCCTTGATCTAGAGCTTCTTGTTTCCAACCTAAATTAAATCCCCAAGTAATGGGTGATTTAAATGGCTGAATAGGGTTATACGAATTTACAGTCAATAAATCTAAATGTTCGAGCTTGAGTTGATCATCACGATATTGAATATTGCCGTCTAAAAACAATAATTGAGTACCTAAACGATAACCACCTTGAGGATCAATCAGATCATGGTAAGCCTGACGATGTCCTAACTCGATAAACTTCTGTCCTTGTAGTTCACCGACATTTACAGATAGATTTCGCGCATGGTGTCCTTCAACAGGTTGCTTTTTAGGACGCTCAGGCTCTTGACGTTGCTTTTCAACATCAATTTGGCTTCTCTCGGCAAGAAGTTGTCTTAGCTGCGGCTGTGCAAAGTCTGCATCGACTTGACGACTGATATATTGCAGATACAAATCGTCATATGCCATTTCTAAGATTTTTGCTTGATCGTGTCGATTAAATTTCTCTAATAAAAGTTGAGCTTTTTCCACATCTTGAAATGCAATTTGATGGGCAACTTTAGCCAGTGGAGTACCGTGTTGTTTTGCTTGTGATAGTAATTGAGTTTCCAAAGCTGGACGGTAGACCACCTCTTTGACTAAGTGTTGTTGATCAACCGCCTTTAACGTTTCAATCGGAATTGCAGCATAATTAAATTGTTTTTTTAAGTCTAAGTTCGGACGAACTAAATCAATTAATCCAAGCAAACGATATGCACAATTATCACTTACAAAATAATAAGGAAAACTCACATGTTGCATTTCCCAGATATGTTCGACTAAGAAACGAGTCTCTTCAGGCGTTAAATTTAACTCGTACTCCCACAAATCACGGCTTTCAAAGTCACCATACTCTTTTACTTTACGATAGTAAGGCATTAAAGAGTATTCACCAGGATACTGCCCTGTTAGACCTTTCCAAGCATATGACCAATTATCTTCACCACTGACTGTCGCTGCATAGTTTACTGCGTATGAAACTAAATTCAGTTGTTTCTGATCTTTAGGATCTAAACGTAGTAAGGTATGCCCAAACATCGAACTTGGATTCCCCATAAAGTCAGTTGCATAAATCAACGTGGCTTTATAAGGTTTAATTTGATTAATCCATTGATCAAACTCAGGACACTTGACGATTAGAAGCTTTTCGGTATCAATATTGAGTTGTTGGATCAACCAACGACTACGAGCAGGAAATTTACAACGAATCGATTGATTATCAGCTGAATTAATAAATAAAGCTTTTATATCGGCTTGTAATTCATTTTTTAAATTATTTTTTCCATCTTTTGCATAAAAATATCCATCATAAGCAACCTCACTTTTTTGCGATTGGTCAGCGTACATTAGGCGTTGCCATGTAACATCTTGATGCAGTTGTTTCTGCTCAGCAATCTTCAAATAATTTTGTATATCGGTTTCAACTGAAGCATGTGCAAAATGGCACATTAAAGTAGCAATGGTACAAGTTATTAATTTCATTCAGTCGCAAATTTTAAGATTATTAAGAATAAATTATCTATAAGAAAACCCTGCCATTAAGACAGGGTTTTATGTTCAAACGTATTAAACATAAGCTTTGAGTACAGCGTCTTTCGCCATTACACTTTGTAAAGAATCTAAAACTTGAAGCGTATTTTTATTTTTGCTTGAGTAAATTTCAGCAAAATTTTCTTTAGAAACAGCAAAGAAACGCGCTTTATCTGTTGCTTTGATCTGCATAAGTTCAGCAAGTACGTTTAAGCTTTCACCTTGACCTACTGCCATATCACGCGCTAAAGATTCAGCATTTTCATTTGTAAATGTAACGACTTGAGCCGTAACAGTTCCACCTTGACGGCATCCTAAAGTACCAAAAGTAATACCTAATAACTGGTTAGTAAAAATACCATTTGTAGTCGCAGCAAGGATTTTAGGTGCAATACCTTTTTGTCCTGCCCAAATTTGTGTACCAGCACCACAACCAACATCATTGTCTGCCATCGCTACACTTGAACCAGCTGCTAACAAAGCTGCTAATGCAATTTTTTTTAACATAGGAAAGATCTCCAGTATCAATTATTTATTGGTATTTGTTATCACTATCGTGCTTAGCATTAAATCTATACGCACGTAAATTAAAATAACGAGGTTAGCTTTTTTTAGCAAATAAAATTTGAAATAAAGTTGAAATATTTATATAGAAGTTAATAATCACTTCATTTTAAACTTAACTCTTGAGCTAGTTTAACTGCCAAGTACCTTTTTTATCTCGTTTTCCTAAGATTTTTAATACCAAAACCAAACTTAAGAGTAATAATAAATACCAAGACCCCAATTTCCCCCATCCGACCATATGCCAAGCATCGACTTGGCTTGGATACAGCCAAATTTTATAAAATGTACTAATGTTTTCAGCAATCCAAATCAAAAATGCAAGTAAAAGTAAGATTGGAAGCATCGGCACTTTGAACCGTGAATCACTTAACTGAAAATATAATTTTGTTTTCCAGAAAATAATGATACTCCATGCAAATAGAACCAACCGATAATCTGGAATAAAAAACTTAGTCATAAAGTTTAAATAGGATAAAACTGCCAAACACAACATATTTGCAAATCTTGGCAAGTTCTCAAAAGAAACTTTGTATAATCTCAATGAACGAGCAAAAAAACTACCTACAGCTGAATACATAAAACCCGCAAATAGAGGCACAGTTAATAGTTTGAATACTGCAGGTTGTGGATATTGCCAAGAAGCAATTGCTGGATGGGTTAGGAAAATTTCCATCCCCATCGCCATGATATGAAACAAAGCAATCACTTTTGCCTCTGCCCAAGATTCTAACTTTAAATAGATTAGGCAGACTTGAATGCTCAATGCATAAAACAATAGATAATCATAACGGAAGAAACCATAATATTCTTGGCTTCCCATCGGTGCTGTTACTGCAAAAGCGATTAAAAGTAACAATCCAAATAAGGCAGCCGAAGCTGCCTTAGTTCCAAAATTTAAAGCTAATCCAATCAAATGCACGAAATGATCCTAATCAATTTAATCATGAAAAATTCGAAGGGATTAACCTAAATATTTCTGGCTGTATGCATGGACAGTATCTACAAAGATCTTCGGCTGAGCTGGATCAACCCATTGAGTAATACCATGACCAAGATTTGCAATATATCCTGTTTTTTCACCATTTTTATAAGCGTCATCGAGCATCGCTTTTACAGATTTTTCAATTGATGCTGCTGATCCATAAAGTACCGCTGGATCTAGATTTCCTTGTAATGCTGCACGACCATTTACAACTTCGCGTGCAGTATAAAGAGGAGTCGTCCAATCTAAGCCAAATGCATCTGCACCTGTAGTTAACATCGTCTCTAACCATTGTCCACCACCTTTGGTAAAGACAATAATCGGAATTCGGCGACCATCTTTTTCTCGTTGAAGCCCTGCAATAATCTTTGTCATATAATTCAATGAGAATTCCACATATTCTCGATGTGCAAGTGCTCCGCCCCAACTATCAAAGATTTGAATCGCTTGCGCACCTGCATCGATCTGTGCGTTCAAATAATCAATTACTGAATCTGCAAGATGATCAAGTAATGCATGTAACACTTCTGGTTGAGCGTACATCATATTTTTAGTGAAACGAAACTCTTTACTTGAGCCCCCTTCAACCATATAAGTTGCTAAAGTCCAAGGACTTCCAGAGAACCCAATTAAAGGGACCTGACCACCTAATGCAGATCGAATCGTGGACACAGCATTCATCACATAGGCTAAATCAGACTTTGAATTTAATTTCGGCAAGTTAGCAACATCTTGCTCTGTCCGTACTGTTTTATGAAACTTTGGGCCTTCACCTGTTTCAAAATACAGACCCAATCCAAGCGCATCTGGAACCGTCAAAATATCAGAAAATAAAATCGCAGCATCCAACTCATAGCGGCGCAACGGTTGCAAAGTAACTTCACAAGCAAATTCAGTGTTTTTACAAAGAGATAAGAAATCACCCGCTTGTGAACGAGTTGCTCTATATTCTGGTAAATAACGCCCTGCTTGACGCATCATCCACACTGGTGTGGTGTCTACAGGCTCACGTAGCAAAGCTCGTAAAAAACGATCATTTTTCAACGTTGTCATTACCAATCTCTAAATTTTTTCATGTGAAACGCATGATAACAAAGTTAACCCAATTTTTATAATTCCAAATCCATACAAAAATTCAGACTTCCTACATTATTTTTTTACTTAGACACAAAACTGCTACTGCAAGCTCACTGATTTTCTGTAATACTTGCAACATCTTATATCTCAATATGAATAATTCTTAAGGTTGAATTACATGTTCGTTCGCTCATTACTCGCTATGAGTTTAAGTTGTATTATTGCCAATGTTGCTTTTGCTGCCCCAACAACTGAGCAACCTTTAAATCCAAAAAAAATCTCGGCACCTGTTCAAGATCCGATTGATCCTTTAGCAGTAGAACGTTCAGCTGCTTCAAGCGTTGTTGCTCAACCAGCATCTAGTGTCGCTGATAATGCAGTTTCTGATCCTCAAGTAAACACAGGTGTTGCTTCAGCAGTTTCTTCAAAACTAGAAAATACTCCTGATACAACCAATACAACTCCAGCACCAAAAGTTACTTGGACTTTAGACAGTCTGAACAATTCAGAATGGTATGAAAATATTGGTAAGGGTCAATTTCCGGTATATGCGCGTGCTCATGTAATGCTAAACAATGCACATGCTTCACCTGGTGCAATTGATGGCTCAAATGGTAAAAACACTTTAAAAGCAATTGCATCTTTCCAACAGATGAATGGTTTAACACCGACAGGTGAACTTACCAAGGAAACTTGGGATGCATTAGTTGCGAAACAAACTAAACCAGCTTATGTAGAATACACAATTACAGAAGCAGATTTGAAAGGTCCATATGCCGAATCAATTCCTTCTGATTATGCTTTACAAGCAAAAATGAAAGGTTTGTATTACACACGTGTAACAGAAATGTTGGGTGAGAAGTTTCATATGGATGAAAACTTCTTGAAAAAGATCAACCCAACAGCAACTTTCAAAAAAGCTGGTGAAAAAATTATTGTTGCCAATGTGCGTAATGATTTACCAGAAGATATTCACTTGATCGTTGCACATAAAGGTGCTCGTCAGCTTTATCTTTTCAACAGTCGCAACCAAATGATTGCTTCATTTCCTGCAACAATTGGTAGTACTGACACGCCTTCTCCGACTGGTACGTATAAAGTAGTCGGCGTTGCAAAAAATCCTTGGTATAGCTATTCACCGTCTAACTTTGTTCAAGGTAATAACCTTAAACCTCTTTCTTTACCACCAGGTCCTAACGCGCCAGTGGGTAATATTTGGATTGGTTTAAGTAAAAAATCATTTGGTATTCACGGTACTCCAAGTCCTTCATTAATCTCTAAAACAGCTTCACATGGCTGTATTCGTTTAACGAACTGGGATGCAAATGATTTGGGTAACAAAGTTCGCTCAGGTGTGACTGTAAAATTCCTTGAATAATTCCAATCATTTCATAATTTAAAAAGCCGAATTTTATGATTCGGCTTTTTTTGATTCTATAATTATTCAACAACAGGCAGTGGCTGATAATAGATTTGATTTCGACCTAATTGTTTGGCTCTATAAAGTGCTTTATCAGCAGTATGAATCAATAATTCTTGGCTAATTTTAGGATTACCATTAAATACCGTAATTCCTAAGCTGATCGTGACATGATTTGAAACTAATGATTTTTCATGAGGAATCATTTGCCGATCAATTGCTTTATAAATATTCGTTGCGACGGCATAAGCACCTTGAGCCGATGTTTCAGGAAGTAATACAACAAATTCCTCCCCCCCATAGCGTGCAATAAAGTCCATGTGCCGAATTGAACTTTTAATGGTCTTCGCTATAGACGAAATAACCTGATCTCCCATTTGGTGACCATAAAAGTCATTATAATTTTTAAAATAATCAATATCGATAAACAGAACTGACATCGACTTATTTTCTTTACAAGCCATGTCATAGTAATAACTAAACATTTCCTCAAAAGTTCGTCGATTGGAAACCTTTGTTAATTCATCATGCTGGCTTAAATGTAAAAGTTCTGATGCTTGTAAACGGAGAATTCTCTCATTTATTTCCGAAATTTTAGTTTTTAAAAATAGTTTTCTTTCTTTTGAGGTCAACATGATGCTGATAGAAAAACCTAAGAGCAAGCTTCCTATAAACGTGCGCCCAAGCATCAAAAAATCACACGGTATATTAAAATAATAGAAGGATAATAAAATACATACTGCAGCCAGTGTTCCAATCCACAGCATATGATTGGGTTTTATTCCACTCAGAATAAAGCCTAACATATACAAAAATGCAATCAGTACCATTGCCTGATTCTGTAATACAACGTTAGACACACTCATCATCAATAAAGATGGAAAGAAAATTGTGCAAAAGACAATAACGCAAGCAACTGGATAAAAAAGTCGGCTCAATTTTCTAAATCTAGAAAAAGTCCAAAATAAAAATAATGCTGCACCAACGATGAGTAAACTTAAAATGCTATAAACAAAATCAACAATAAAATGAGGACTGGAACGAATAACCAAATAGTTAGAAGGTAAGATTAATAAGACAAAAATCGTGTAAGTAATGACACCTTGTCCAAAAAACTGAATCGCATTAATACGTGTGCGATCAATGTTAAATTTCCAGAAATCTTCTTCTAGTTTTGCTGGTAAAGTTTTTTGTTTTTTTTGACCTTTATAGTGTCGAGCAACAAGCTGCTCTAGATCCTCTTTAGACCTCTGTAATTCATCAAGATCATATTGATTTTCCATCCTTTTTACTCTTCTTATGGTGATGTATTTTTGTGCTGGATAAAAATAACACAATTTCTCATTTTGTCATGCACTTTGCTTAACCACTTATCCGTAAATGTAGTTACCATTTTCACACTTTATGCATTATTATTTGTATTATTTTTAAGTTTGAAGTTCACCTTGAATACTATTACGCTTTTACAACCCGATGATTGGCATGCTCATTTACGTGATGGCTTAGCATTAAAACGCACAGTACCCGATTTGGCTAAACAATTCGCACGTGCGATTTGTATGCCGAACCTTGTTCCACCCGTCAAAACTGTAGAAGAAGCTGTAGCGTATCGTGAACGTATTCTTGCTCATGTACCTGAAGGCTTAAATTTTGATCCTCGCATGGTGCTTTATTTTACTGACTTTACATCGCCTGATGAAGTTAGAAAAATCAAAGAATCAGAATTTGTAAATGCAATCAAGCTTTACCCTGCTGGTGCAACGACAAACTCTGATAATGGCGTTAGTGATATTCGCAAAGTTTATGCTGTCATTGAACAACTTGAAGAACACCAAGTCCCTTTATTACTTCACGGTGAAGTAACTCATAACCATGTAGATATTTTCGATCGTGAAAAACGTTTTTTGGATGAAATTCTTTCTCCTTTATTGAAACAATTCCCTAAGCTCAAAGTCGTACTTGAACATATCACGACCAGTGATGCAGCAAATTTTGTTCTTGAACAAGATCGTAATGTAGCTGCAACAATTACACCTCAACATTTACTTTTTAATCGAAATGATATGTTGGTTGGTGGTGTGAAGCCTCATTTCTATTGCTTGCCGATTTTAAAACGTCAAACACACCAAACAACTTTATTAGAAGTGGCAACAAGCGGTAGTCCAAAATTCTTCTTAGGTACTGATAGTGCGCCACACGCTCAAAATGCCAAGGAAAATGCTTGTGGTTGTGCAGGCTGCTATAGTGCACCAAATGCGATTGAGCTTTACGCACAAGCATTTGATCAAGTTGGCAAGTTAGAGCGCTTGGAAGGTTTTGCAAGTATGTTCGGTGCTGATTTCTATGGCTTGCCAAGAAATACATCAACCATTACGTTGGTGAAAGAAGAAAATACCGTTGCAGAATCATTTGATTATCTTGATGGTCAAAAAATTATCCCACTTCATGCAGGTAAGACACTGCAATGGAGAAAAGTGTGACACACGAAGAAAACCAAGCTCCTGTCATTGGTCAACGTTTCCGTGGATTCTTACCTGTTGTAGTCGATGTTGAAACAGCAGGTTTTAATTCACAAACGGATGCTTTGCTTGAAATAGCATGTATCCCAATAGTCTATGATCATCAGGGACAATTTATACCTGGTCCTGCTTTTCATGCACACATTAATCCATTTGAAGGTGCTAATCTCGATCGTCGATCTTTAGACTTTATTGGAATTGATCCTTTCAATCCTATGCGTGTTGCAATGGCTGAAGATGAACGTGGTGCTTTACGCCGTATTTTTAAATCATTGAATGAAGTCCGAAAAGCACAGCATTGCACACATGCTGTACTGGTTGGACACAATGCACACTTTGATTTAGGTTTTTTACAAGCTGCTATCGCACGTTCAGGAACTAAAAACCAAAATCCTTTTCATAGTTTTTCAGTTTTTGACACGGTCACGCTTAGTGCGGTGATGTTTGGACAAACTGTATTGGCAAGAGCATGTATTCAAGCTGGAATTGAGTTTGATGGTAAAGAAGCTCACTCTGCTTTATACGATACGCAAAAGACAGCAGAACTGTTTTGCTATATTTTGAACAAACTATCACCCCACCTTCTTGACAGTTTGGTGACAGAGCCCTAATATATACCCACCTCAAGAAGTCCCTATCGTCTAGAGGCCTAGGACATCGCCCTTTCACGGCGGTAACCGGGGTTCGAATCCCCGTAGGGACGCCAACTTCTCCATAGCTCTGCGTTTTTCGTGTCGATTTCTTCCATGACTAAGCAGAGCACGTGGTATCTATCATATCCAATAAAATCAGCCATTTGCATAATATGAATATGGTTAGGTTTTCTTTTTCCTGTTTTCCAATGCGATATTACTGTTGGATCAAGGTCTAATTTTTCAGCCATTTTTTCATAGCTTCCAAAGCGAATTTTGCACAATTCGATGATGTCTTTTAGCATTTTGTCACCTCTTGATTTTGATACTTTTGTCAAGTATGTTTACCTGACAAAGATATCAACTTTTTTTTGCCCTGTCCTTGATAAATTTATCAAGTTTTGGCGAGAAATGTAAACAAGGGGCATTATATGGATTACAACAATAACCCTGCTGGGGCAAAGCAATACGTTCTAGATCAGATCAATAATATTGATGAATATTTTGGTTCTGATATTGATGTCCACTTTTTTCGTTATTACGAGGCTCTTGGTTCTCTAAAAGCTTATTTTGCTGTTGGTCTTATAGATATTTTTGAATATGACCAATTACTAATAAATATTGCTCTTGCTTCAAATCGTTTTATGCAACGTATTACTTCACTACAAGAACAAATATAACGAGTATAAAAAATGACTGAAATAGAAGCCTTTGAGCAGATTGCTAGAAAAGTCCACATAGATGGTGTTGATTCTCTACAAGGTGGCATCCCTTGCCCTGACGCTGTTGCAGTCCTTTTTTATATTGAAAACTTTTTAAATGACGAGGGTACACCCTCTCCAGTGGTCTCAGCTCTATCTGATGATCTCGAAAAACACAATAGAGAAAGCATCGAATTTTTACGCTCTATCGGGGATGACTGTCATGGATACTAAATACAAGGCTAATCAAGAACTTAACCCTTTATCCACATACCCAGTGTGGTCATCTCTATTCGAACAAATTTCACCCCGTAGTAACACGGGGGAAAAGTCACAGGTATCAGCTCGTGCAAACTTGCAAAAAGCCTATAAAGATTACCCGTTACAACATACCGTAATGGTACTCACTGAGGATGGACCTAAGCCTGTACTTATACGTCGTCCTGCTCATGGTGAAGTTTCTGTAATTGACTGGGTAAATCTGACTATCCATAAAGACACCTTTTTAAGTAGTTTTATACAAACCCATGCTGAAAAGCCTGATCTTTATTGTGTTGAAGCCTTAAATGAAGTCGTTAAACAAATATTTGGCTTTGGCATCGAAAAGAAACTGGCTAAAGGCATTAACTACTATGAAGAAGCCTATCAACTAGAAAATGATTGTGGCTTTATCTGTATAGGTGGTCAAAACAACACAATGATGCTTTCGATCTCTGGTCAAGGTTGCACACTTGGCAAGTATGGATGGGAAGAAGACTTACATGCTTGGCTATCGCTTTATGCTCATCGTCCTAAAATTACTCGCATTGACTATGCTTTCGATGATCTTGTCGGGGGACTTGTTTCACCTGATTGGGCTGATGAACAAGATACACTTGGGGGCTTTACCTGTGGAGGTCGTCCGCCTGCTTTTAGAACTGACGGTTGTTGGAAACGTCCTGATGGCAATGGTCGTACTGCATATATCGGAAAGCGTACATCTTCAAAATTCTGCCGTGTATATGAAAAAGGCAAGCAACTCGGTGACCCTGACAGCATGTGGACACGTGTTGAGGTCGAGTTTAAAGCCCGTTCCTATTATATCCCTCTTGATGCTTTGCTAAACGCTTCTGAGCATTTCTTAGCTGCGTATCCTTGTTTTCACATATTCGATGATCAGTCAAAAGCTATCAAGTTCGAGTTACTACAACAAAAAGCCGAAATCGTTTGGGACAAAGCGATACAAATCACACGTCACCAGTTCGGCAAATATTTAAACGCTTTTCGTAAATTCTACGGTGATGACACAAAGGTCTTGGACATCTTAATGCCTGAAAAGGATGAGTTTCCAAAAAGGCTAAAACAACTAACCGCTGATTTTACGCAATCACTCCCCCCTACTGCGTTGCCTGCATAGGTTAGGGATTCTACTTAGGCTATTTAGGAATTATAAATATGAAATTTACAACTGACGCTGTGATCACTGGTGCTAAGAGCTACAACAATGCTGTAGACGGTGTTCAACATAATTTCACTAAGATTTTCGTTATGACTGACCTGTCAAACGAGTCGGGTGTGGGTTCTGCAACTGTCGAATACAAATGGGGGACATCCGAAAATATCAAAAAAATTCAGGATGCCAAGTTTCCGATTCAAGCCAAGGTAGATATGGAAATCGTCACCAATGGCAACAAACAAATGACTGTTGTTCACGATGTAAAAATCGTTCCTGCACAAAAGACTGCTTAGTCTGTAACTCGGAATTTAAGAAATGAGATACGTTTGTGACCAATTATCTGAACCTGACGTTAATGGTGTCCTCACGTGTCTCCAGTGGGTTGAATTCAGTTATTTATCAACTTTGGCTATTACTAAGTCACAGATGATAGAGATTGGGGGAAGTCTACTAGCTGTAGCGGGCGTATTTATCGCTTACGCAATCATCGCCAAAGCGGTGAAATCACTTTAACTAAGAGAGGTAACTCAAATGAAAAACAATCAACTTGCAGTACAAGAAAAGCGTGGCGTTTTAACTCTACGCAACGTTTCAACATATGGCTTAGGTGCAACTGTTGGTGGTGCTTTAGCTCTTGCTCCATCTGTACATGCTGCTTCATCAATTGATGCTACTGGCTTAACTGCTGAAATCGACGGCTCAAAAGCAACAGTCATTGCACTTTTTGGTGCTGGTCTAATCATTCTCGGTATTTTTGCTGGATGGCGTTACTTAAAACGTGGCGCGAATTCAGCGTAATTCATAAGCCCCTTCGGGGGCTTAGCTTTTGGAGTTAAAAATGGAAGAAGCAAGTGCACTTAACTGGATACCTATATTTATACTACTGGGGGCTGTATGGCTAATTATAAAAAATTTATAACTTTGTTATTAATCTTCAGTATTCATATGATGCCTTTTAATTTAGCTCACGCCTCAACTTTAGGTGGTTGGACTATTACACAACAAATCGCACAAGGTGCTTCAACAATAATCAATGCAACAAAATCAGGTATAGAAAATGGCGTAAACATAGTTAAAACAAGTACTGCAAAAATTACTCCAAATGCCTCGCAAGTTGCTAAAGTCCTCCGCGGCGGTCTTTATGGTTATGCTATCTCTGTCGCTCTTGAACAAATTCTCGGTTTCGTAGTCGATTGGACACTTGAACCTGAAAACAACCGAATTTCTTACATTCCTCCTGGCTCAATTGTCTATCAATCAACATATGCAGGAATGGATAATTCAATCAAATATTATTCTTTTACATCATTCTGTTCAGCTGCTTTCCAAGCTGCACAAACATATTACAACGGTGCAACTTCATACACAATCGTTGGCTCATCTTGTCGAGTCAATTATGGTGACAGTGGTGCATATGACAATGTTCCTTATACTTCATCACAAGAACAAGAAGAAAAGCGTTATGTTTCATTAGATACTATTGCAGCTCAAGTCATCTCAAATGCAGAATCAGAAACAGACGAACAAAAAAAAGCTGGTGCACAAGATGTAACAACAGCAGCAGCACAAGATATGCTTGCAAACGATGCATCAACACAATCAGATGTAGAAACACAACTCAATGCAAATGCAAAAACCCAAACTTCTGAACAAGCCCAAGGAAATACAAAACCTAACGAGTCTAATCCCGATATAACTGACATTTCTTTAAGTTTTCCAGTTTTTTGCGGTTGGGCACCTATTGTTTGTCAAGCTGCTAACGTTGTTATTAACTTTCCAATCACTTTGACAGATTGGTGGAATCGCTCAACTACAGCTTTAACTGAAGCATACACATTTGCTAAAACAAAAGTACAAGAATTTTCAGACATATTTAAAGATGAACCACAAACAGATACTGAATTAGAGTTCAACGATCCGACCGACGATATTACAGACACATCAGTTTCATTTTCTAGTTCTTGTCCTCCTCCAATTGTACTAGCTGACTTTAACTTTCACGGTATACCTATACATTGGGAACTAGACTTTTCTGTTTGGTGTGATTCTCTCTCGACTTATTTAAAACCTATAGTCATCTCTATGGCTTCATTCTCTGCTGTTCTTATACTCGGTGGAGTGCGTGAAAATGGCTAGTCTTTCAACAATTTTTTCCAGTTTACATAAGGGTTTTTTAAAAAACGTCTTAGAGGGTGCTGGTATTACTTTACTTACTGCTGGATCAATTTTAACTGCACTAAATACTGCTATTGATCAATTTCAAGCTTCTTTAGGTGATATCTCAACCGCTCTTCTCGGATTGGCTGGCATATGTGGCTTCGACATAGCTTTTAGCATTGTTTTAGGCGCAATAGCTGCGAAGTATGTACAAAACTCAGCAAAGTTATATCTAGCACGCAAATAGCGCGCGAGGACAAGGAGCCTCGACGCGAACGAGCGCGCAAAATAGTGCTAAGGAGAATATAAATGCTAAATGCTGTAACGGGTGTTCCAGGCGCATCAAAAACGGCTTATGTCGTAACTCAATTGGACGATCAAGAAAGAAAGAACAAAATTAACCTTGTTCGAAATATTGAGGTCTACAAACACAATAAGCAATACATTGAAAAATTCAAAGATGATTTCTCATATGTTGAAGAGGAACAAGGTTCAGGTCATGAATTAAAAACAGTCCTTGTTATTCTTGAAGATAATTATTATGACATGCTTGGTCAGCGTTTTGATGACTTACGTCCTGATGATTACTATGTTCGTGTCGTTCGCTTTAATGAAACAATTGAACGACTTAATGAACGCGGTGAGAAGCATGATTTACAACCTTTTTATGCTGTCAGAACTATCTATTCAAACATTAAAGCATTAAAAATAGATTATGTTCGTGCTTTAGTTATCGACTGGAGAAAATGCCCTGACGGTTCTATATTTGCTGTTGATGAAGTTCAGCTTGTACCTCCATACAATGACAACAAAAACAAGAATGATGATATCGTTCAAGAATTAACAATACACCGTCACAGGGGTTTCGACTTTTGGTTTATTACACAAAGCCCTAGTTATTTACACCCAACTATTAAAGAGCTTATTTCTTGTCATTTGCATATCACCCGTCCTTACTGGAGAACTCCAAAGGTTTACCAATACGGCTCTTTAAGACAGTACCCTAATACTTTAATCAACAAACTTAACTGTGAATCAAAATTCACTTTTAAACCTAAAGATTCAATCTTTAAGCTATATAAATCAACTTCTATAGATACAAGTAAAAAACGTACACCTGCTGGGCTTTATGTCTTTGCTTCCTTTATTTTGGTTGCAATATCAATATTTTTATATGGTCTTTCAGGCGGTTCAGGTTTCTTGGGTCATTTTTTTGGAAGTGATGAAAAGAAAATGGAAGTTAAAAAACAAACTTCTACAACACAAACTTCAAACGTCCATGCTTCTGATCCTGCGGTCAAAACCGATTTTGATGCTAATACCGAATGTAGAAAAGCAATCAATGTTGAAAAACCTGAATGTGTTAAATGGTTTGACAGCTTTAAAACAGATAAACAAGAAAATGCATCTGTGTCATACGATCCTGAACAACCCTATCTTACTCAAGCTAATCTAACTTATAACGCTACTACAAAACCTGTATTCAGTGGCTGTGCAAAATTCAATGGTAAGTATTATGCATACACTCAACAAGGTACTAGGCTTGATGTCTCCAGTGAAGATTGCAAGCGACTTATAGATGATGGTGATCGTCCATTTAATTACTTTGCTACTTCTCAATCTTCTCCTAAACCATCTAATACATCTGTCACTGAACCTTCTCAACCAATTCAGGATTCATTATGATTTTTACACTTGAAGAATTAGAAGATATTTATCAAACATACATGGCTTATGGTTCAACAAATGATTCATTTGTTCTAAAAAAAATCAATACTCAATACAGCTACTGCCATATCTGTAATCACCTTATACCTAACCTAGAATTCAATGAACATGTTGATGATCATTTTGATGATTGTGAATTACTTGATTTCTAAGCCCATTGCTCGAAGAGCAATATATAAGCCCTAACAAAGGGCTTATATCGTTATGCCAAGATTCACGCCCCTGCTTTTATGTTACTACCCCACGTCTGTGGGGCTTAGTGGGCGGTCTCGCCCACGACATTGATGCATCTAAATACATCCCCTCCCTGATTACCTGCTTTTATTTGTTCTATGAGAGATTAACCGAGCGAAGCGACTTTTTACTATGGGGTAAAAAATGAATGTAAAAGAAATACTAGACTTTTATACTAAAAATGGATTGTTTCAATCAAAACATAGCTATCAAGATAAACTAAAATATATCGAATGGTTCTATCAGTATGATGAAATAACAATAGATGTTTTAACTGACTATTGTACTTTTAGACAATTATCGGGTGTGAAAAACAGTACGATCAATCGAGAATTGAACGTCATTAAGTCAGCATTTAACTACTATCTAAAATATAATCAAACTGCAAATTTTAAAAATGTATTTAATCGTTTTCGACTTTTTGAGGATGACTTTATTCCACGTTATTTAACTGCTGTTGAATGTCATGAACTTCTCCAGTCGACACTAAAACATAACAATCAACTTTTACATGATTTTGTTGTATTAGCTTTGAATACTGGTTGTCGAGCTTCTGAGCTTACGACACTCACTTGGAATAATGTTTTCCTACATGATAGATATTTTATTGTACGTAACTCATTGAGCAAAAATAAGAAAACAGTCTATAAGCCATTAAATACAGTTTCTATTGCTGCTTTATATAGATTGAAACAACATAAACATTATGTTTTTTATAACAAAAATACAGATACACATATAAAGAGTTTTAGGAGAGGATTTGAGATTGCAGTAAAAAGGTCTGAATTAGGTGCTGTTAGGATTCACGATCTGCGACATACATTTGCTAGCTTTCTCGTGAAACAAGGCGTTCCCCTCTATCATGTCTCAACGCTGTTGGGTCATTCGGATATTCGAATAACGCAACGATACTCACATTTAGCACCTGAAAATTTACACCACGTTTTAAAATTCCTACCCACGTTAACATAACTTTACAAAAAACATGCTTAAAAAACCGCCAGTGGAACATCGCCCTTTCACGGCGGTAACCGGGGTTCGAATCCCCGTAGGGACGCCAAATTCAAAAAAGCCACTGCATCATTCAGACAGTGGCTTTTTTATTAGTTTTTATACGTAGAGCTGCTAAAAAATAATTATTTTGAAAAATCTATTTTATTATCCTTAGCATATTTTCTACCCTATACTGAAAACTGATCAAAACTATAAATTTAAACCTAATATGCAAATCCGTTTATTCCATTTACAAAATTCACGTTCTCAACGCATCGTTTGGTTTTTAAAAGAATTAGGACTTCCCTACGAATTAGTCATCAACCATCATTCGGACTTAGATGAAAAGAAAAATTCACCGCATCAATTATCGAAATTTCCTGCCGTTGAAATAATAAATCAAGAACAAATTTTTATCTTAGCCGAAACTTCAGCGATTATTGATTACTTATCTTATCTATACCCTCAATTAGGGCAAAGTAAATTATTAGGATCGCAACTTCAAAGTTTTTATTATTGGAAAAATTATTGTGAAGCCACATTTATTCCAGATCTATTACTCAAACAAATTTTTCACCAGATTGTACAACGTACACCATTTCCTGTTCGCTTCGTTTCAAAGTTTTTAAAATATGGATTTGATCAAAGCTATTTAAATCCATCGTTACAGCAACAAATGACCATGATTGATAAGCATTTAAAAGATCATTTATGGTTTGCTGGGGATCAATTTACGGTTGCAGATATTTTGATGTGGTTTCCATTATTGGCTTGCTCGGCAAATGACCATCAATTTAAACATATACAGCGTTATTTAGCCCAAATAGAAAACAGACCCGCCTTTAAAAAATCTTTAATCAAAGGACAATGGTCTGCTTCTACGTTTCAGTCCTATTGGACGATTGCGTGGTAATTCAGTTATGCCGATTTACGCGAATTCACTCGACCTTTAACAACCGCTTTAATATTGCCTTTGGCATAATTCAAGAAAACAAGTAATGGTGATAATTTAGGATTTGGTTTTTTACCCTGACCAATTGCTTTGAATTGTGCCGCATACCAAATGATTTCCATAATTGCCATTTTATCAACAAAAGGAATGCCTGTTTTAATTTGGTTTACAGCATAACGCACATCATTACCTGCAATTAGGCTATCTGTTAAATCTGTTTCAACCGCTAATGGTCGTGCAATCCCGATAAAATCACATGCACCACTTTCCAGTGCAGCATTCATACCTGCAACTGTACGGAAACCACCTGTCACCATTAACTTACATGTGACATGCTGACGAATCTTTTCAGCAAACTCTAAGAAATATGCTTCACGTGCAATAGTACTTGCTTTACGTGATTCTGCTTTTGCACCGGCCATTGCAGGTGCTTCATAAGTACCACCAGAAATCTCGATGATATCAATTCCTGCAGCATCGATTGCTTTAAATACTGCAATCACATCTTCTTCAGTAATACCACCACGTTGGAAATCAGCTGAATTGAGTTTTACCGAAATAATAAAGTTTTCTGAAGTCGCAGCACGAACGGCTTTATAAATTTCAATTAAGAAACGCATACGGTTCTCAATTGAACCACCCCATTCATCAGTACGCTTATTGGTTAGTGGTGATAAAAATTGGCTAATCAAATAACCATGAGCACCATGTAACTGTACACCTTCAAATCCAGCCTTCTCACAGACTGCTGCAGCTGTAGCGAAACGTTGGATGATATCTAGAATTTCTTCATGTCGTAACTCACGTGGAGTACCAAACATCGTTGCTAACATCGGGCTAAAAGGTACAGCAGACGGTGCTACTGTTTCTTTGTTTAATCCTTTTGGACATTGACGACCTGGATGTGACAACTGAATTAATTGTACCATACCGTATTTTTTGCCTACCGCAGCCCATTGTTGCAACTTCGCCAAATCACGTTCAGTTTCGATCGCAACGACACCTGGCTCATTTTTAGCCGCAATGTTAACCATTACATTTCCTGTAATTGCACAACCCAAGCCACCTTTAGCCCAAGCTTCATACAATCCAATATGTAAATCATTCGGCTGACCTTCGTGATTAGCTAAAGCTTCACTCATAGCACCTTTGATAATACGATTTTTGAATGTTGTGTTGCGAATTTGGATACTGTCTGCAATCTGACTCATGGTCATCCTCTGCTACAAATTAGAGTAATTACTCTAATTTAATCTGATTATTGTTGATGTCAAGATATCTTCCGATAAGTTGACAATAACATATGTCAGTTTAATTACAATGCTATATACAAATCGCCTCAATCAATAATTTTGTGTATTCATTTTGAGGATCACGAAATAAATCTTGTGAAGCTTGATATTCCAAAGCTTTACCTTCATGCATTACCAAAACATTTTGGCAGAGGGATTTTATGACTTGTAAGTCATGACTGATCACTAAATAGCTGATCTGCTCTTGGTGTTGCAACCGTCGCAGAAGCAAAATAATTGCTTGTTGTGTAATGCGGTCAAGAGCTGATGTAGGTTCATCTAAGATCAACAACTTTGGTTTCAAAACCAAGGCTCTAGCCAGAGCGACTCGTTGCCTTTGCCCACCAGAAAGCTCATGTGGGTATTTAAATTTTTCAGAAGGAGTTAATTCAACTTTTATTAACACCTCATCGATCATATTTTCGATCAGGTTTGATTTTACTGCACTCAGTTCAAGCCCTTCTGCGATAATTTGAAAAACTGATAATCGAGGATTCAAACTGCTTAGAGGATCTTGAAAGACAATTTGAAATTGCTGACGCAAAGGTCTTAACTGTTTTTGATTTAGTTGATTTAAATTCTGTGTCTCAAAATTTATTTCTCCCTCACTAGGAATAAGTCGAGCAATTGCTAGTGCTAGCGATGTTTTACCTGATGCACTTTGCCCCACAATACCTAAAGCCTCACCTGACATTAATAAGAAACTAATATTACTAACAGCTGTTTTATATTGTTTTATTTGATTAAATAATCCTTTTCTAATCGGATAACGTACTGACAGATTTTGAATTTCAAGCAACGTTTTTCCACTATTTTGTTCTAGTGCAATCCCAAAATCATGGTGCAACAGGCTTTTGGTATATTCGTTTTTGGGATGTTGAAAAATTTCATTTATATCACCCTGCTGTTCAATTCGTCCTTGATTAACAACTAAAACTTCATCTGCATATTGTTTAACAACACTTAAATCATGACTAATTAAGAGAATTGCCATTTTATGATGGTGTTGTAATTGTTTGAGCAAATCAAGAATTTGTCTTTGTAAAACAACATCCAAAGCTGTAGTCGGTTCATCAGCGATTAAAATTTCAGGTTCCAATGCCAATGCCATAGCAATCATGACTCTCTGCCGTTGACCACCAGAAAGCTCGTGTGGAAATCGTTTCAAGAGATGAGTTGCATCTTCTAAACCGACTTCATTTAATAAGTCGAGGGTCTTTTCTTTGACTTTAGATTTAGAGAATCCTTGCAACAACAAATTCTCTCCAACGATTTTTTCGACACGATGTAATGGATTAAGTGCTGTCATCGGTTCCTGAAAAATCATCCCAATTTTTTTGCCACGAATTTGCTGCCATTGATGCTGATTCATTTTAAGCAAATCCACACCATCAAACAGGATCTCACCTTTTACTTTAAGGCTATCAGATAACAATCCTAATATTGCAAGGCAAGTTATTGATTTTCCTGAACCACTTTCACCAACGATCGCCAAAGTCTGTGAATGATGAAGTTCAAAGTTGAAATTATCAACAAGCTTAGTGCCTAATTGGTTTTCAATACTTAATTTCTGAACTTTCAACAAGGCAGTATTATTGTTTGGGGTCAAATGCTTCACGAGCAGCCTCCCCAATAAAAATCAAAAGTGAAAGCACAATTGCCAAAGTAAAAAAGCCAGACAATACTAGCCATGGTGCATCTAAATTATTTTTCCCTTGCAACAGCAGTTCGCCTAACGATGCTGCATCCGCAGGTAATCCGTAACCAAGAAAATCTAGTGCCGTTAAAGCAATAATATTTGCTGTAAGCATAAATGGTATTTGCGACAAACTTGAACTGATTGCATTTGGTAAAATATGTTTAAAAATAATATTATGGTCTTTGACACCTAAAGCCTGAGCAGCGCGTACATAATCAAAATTTCGTGCTCTCAAAAACTCAGCTCTTACTAATCCTACTAATTCAGTCCATCCAAATAACAGCATAATTAAAAAGAGCCAATATACATTTGGGCTAAACATACTGACCAATATCATCACAATAAACAGCATGGGTAAGCCCCCCCATACCTCCAAGAGCCGCTGTCCAATTAGATCAATCCAACCACCATAATATCCTTGTACTGCACCTACAACTATTCCGATGCAAGCCGCCACTATAGTTAGCCCGATTCCAAATAAAAGTGAAACCCTTAGACCATACAAGATGCGAGCAAATACGTCACGACCTTGATCATCTGTCCCTAACCAGTTTTGTAATGTCGGCTGAGATGGTACTGGAACAGTGAGAGATAAATTTGGAGTTTGATATGAAAAAGCTACAGTTGGTGAAATCATCCAGCCATGCTGTTGGATCAATTGTTTTACAGCAGGATCATGATAATCAGTCGATGTTTCAAATATGCCACCAAATGTTGTTTCAGGATAATCTTTGAATAATGGAAAATAGAGTGACTGCTTATAACTAACAAGCAGAGGTTTATCATTTGCTATAAACTCAGCGCAGATAGAAAGACTAAAAATAATCAAAAATAAGATTAAACTGAAAAATCCCAATTTATTTTGCTTAAAACGATATAGTCGATTTCTCATTAAAGGTGACATCAACGCCCACCTCGTGATTCAAAATCAATGCGAGGGTCTATCCAGTGATAAAGTATGTCCCCTATAAGGCGAAGAATTAAACCGAAGAATGTAAATAGAAATAAAGTACCAAAAATCACAGGATAATCACGTTGCGTAATCGCTTCAAAACCCAATAATCCTACGCCATCCAAATTAAAAATGATTTCGATAAATAAATTACCAACAAAGAAAATACCAACCAAGGTTTCAGGTAAAGCAGCAACAACAATCAATATCGCATTGCGGAATACATGTCGAAAAAGTACCTGATTTTCATTCAATCCCTTTGATCTTGCTGTCAGCACATAAGGCTTATTAAGTTCTTCAACAAAAGAATATTTCGTCAAATACGTCAAAGCAGCAAAACTTCCCAATACCATACTGATAATCGGCAAGCACATATGCCAAAGATAATCTTTAACTTTTCCTATAAAGCTTAAATGCTCGAAATTTTCCGACACTAATCCTTGTAAAGGAAACCACTGCCAATAACTTCCACCTGCAAAAAAAACCACAAGTACAATAGCAAATACAAATGATGGGACGGCGTAACTAATTGCCAATAACAATGAGGTCGCACGGTCAAAAAGCAAACCATTCTTTTTGGCTTTGCTGATCCCTAGCGAAATTGCAATCATATAGATCAGGAAAGTACTCCATATACCTAAGGACAAGGTAACAGGAAGTTTTTCATACAGTAATTGTACAACTGTTTTATCCTTGAAAAAGCTTGTTCCAAAATCAAGGGTTAAATATCCTTTGAGCATGATCCAAAACCGTTCATAAGCAGGCTGATCAAACCCATATTGCGCTTTAATTTTTTCGATCATCTCAGGGCTTAAGCCGCGAGCGCCTTCATACTGAGCCAATTCACCCAGCGTATTTGAATTATTTGGGTTTACACCCAATCCTTGAGCATTTTGTATTTGTTGTATGGCTTGCTCAACTGGGCCGCCAGGTGCGATTTGTACGATGATAAAATTGATTAACAGAATAAAAAATAATGTCGGAATCATCAAAATCATTCTTTTCAGAATATAGTGAAGCATAAACTTAATCCTTCATTATTTGATTTAATGTTTAATCGAAGATTGATTGAGCATCTTGGCTTTCTTTGCATCAACCCACCAATATTCCCACCCGACAGAAAGTTTTGGTTTAGTTTTTGGTTGCTGATAAATATCCCAATAAGCAAACCAACGATGTGGTTTACCATATGTCAAAATATGGTAATAGCCCGCACGCAGTAAGCGATCTAGAATTCGAGTATAGAGTACAACTTCATCTCGACTTTTAGCTGCAATTATTTTTCCAATAATTTGATCAATTACAGGAGATTGTATTCCTGCATAGTTATAATTATTTGCTTCATTTGCAGCCTTACTTCCCCAAAATTGTGCCTGCTCTTTTCCAGGGGTCAAAGTCTGCGGCATTTTAAAAACCATCATATCGAAATCTTGACGACGTATCCGCTCCATATACTGCGGGACATCCACTTGACGCAAATTGACCTGTATTCCAAGTCGCTTTAAATTACGCACGAATGGCATCAGCTCACGTTGTGGATTCTCTTGTTGAAGTAATAATTCTATTTGAATCAATCGACCTTGCGGATCATGCAATTTACCATTAACGATCTTATATCCTGCTTGTTTAAGGATTGTTTGTGCTTGTAGTAAGTTATTACGATTAAATCCACTGGCATCCGACTTAGGATAACGCCAATCTGCGACTACACCTTGTTGGATGATCGGGTGAAGCTTCGCTAGATAAGGTTTTAAAATCTTCATCTCAGCAGAACTTGGTTTAGAAACTGCGGCTAAGTCAGTATTATCAAAAAAACTCTGTAGTCGTCTATTTTGATTAAAAAAAAGTGCTTTATTTTGCCATTCAAAATCATAGGCGTAAGTTAATGCCTGTCTGAAATAAATATCTTGAAATGGTGATCGTCGTGTATTAAATACTAAACTTTGTATATCCAGTGGGGTGCTTAATTGAGCCTTATACTTTTTAACCCAACCTGATCGGTAAGATGGAAAGTTATACCCCCTCACCCAATTACGGATATTTTTTTCTTCATAGAAATAAAATTGTTGAGATTTAAATCCCTCGAAACTCACTTCTAAGTTTCGATAATACACATATTTTAGTCGATCAAAATTATAACGCCCTCGGTTAACAGCAAGGTCTTTCGCCCAGTAATTTGGACTGCGTTTATAAGTAATACTCCGACCCGCATCGATACGATCAACTATATAAGGCCCTGATCCAATAATAGGTTGCAGCGTAGTGCGAGTAAAATCTCTGTTTTTCCAATCTGCTTTTGAATAAATTGGAAGACTCGCCACAATTAATGGCATTTCAACATTTTTGTTGGATTTAAATATAAATTTGATTTGGTGCTTTGATAGAATTTCGGTTTTTGCCAAATCTGATAAATACATCTGCAAACCCAAATTTGCTTTGGTTTGATATGTATCAAAAGTAAATTTCACATCATCCGATGTTAATGCCTGCCCGTTATTAAATCGTGCTTGAGGATTCATGTGAAAAATTACGGACTTCAGATTGTCAGGATCGTAAGTTACTTTTTCGGCAAGTAGTGGATACATCACTCGTGGCTCATCCAAAGAGCGATCCATTAAACTATCAAAAAGATAGTTCACGCCCTCTGTTGCACTCCCTTTTCCATTCATACTATTTAAATTATCGAAAGTGCCTAATGTGGATTGGCTAAATAAACCACCTTTAGGTGCTTTAACATCCGCATATGGCATGACTGAAAAATTGGCATATTTAGGCTGCACATGCATCGCTAAGTATGGTGTCGTTTGAAGGGCTGCAAATGTGGTTTGAGCAAAAAAGCTTAGCCCGAACAGACTAAGCTTTAGAGTTGTAGATAATGAAAGCATCAGTACTTACAGGTTTGGCACTTTAATAACATCACCTATACGCAATTGTGTACTTGGCGTTAAATCATTCATCTCAGCCAAAGCGCTAGTTTCCATACCATATTTACTTGCTAAACCAATTAAGGTATCACCACGCTTCACCTTGTATTCAGTGACAACTTTAGGAACAGAAATTGTTTGACCTCGCTGCAACCCTGCATTTGCTTTCAAGTCATTAAGATCAGCTAATTCACGAGTCGACATACCAAAACGATTTGCAATACTGTTGAGGGATTCACCAGCTTTTACAGTATATTTTTCCGTATTTTTACTAGAAACAGATTTCGAGCTCGTTTTACTTGACTCAACTTTTGCTGTTTCTGTTTTTGGTACATCACCAGAAAGTTTGAGCTTCTGACCAATACGAACAGTACTGTTACGTGACAAACCATTTAATGCAGCTACATAATCGAGCTGTAGATAATAACGACTAGCGATATTACTTAAAGTATCTCCTGATTTTACGGTGTAAATATCAGGTGCCGTTTCATCTTTATCTTTGACTTTTGTCGCTGTGACATTTGATGACTTGGAAGGTGCATCTCCAGCAAGTTTTAAACGTTGTCCTACACGTAATCCAGCAGTACGCTCCAATCCATTCAAATCAGCAATATAATTTACACTTAAATCATATTTACCTGCGATTGCATTTAAACTATCACCTGATTGAACGACGTACTGCTCTGGAACAGATGAACCTGCTGGTATCTTCAAGGTTTGGCCTAAACGCACACCACTGTTGGACTTCAAGTTATTTAGATCAGCCAGTTCACTCAATGTTATTTTCGATTTACTGGCAATACTGGATAAGGTATCACCACGTTGAACCGTATAATTTTCAGTTTTATAACTTGTTGAAGCTGTCACATTGCTATAGTTAACCTTAGCATTTGATTCAGTAGGCTCATCTACTTTAGATACCTCATGTAGAGGTACATTGATTTTTTGACCAACCATCAAATCGCTCGTAGCCGTCAAACCTGAAGTTAGGTCAGCCAACTCTTGATTTGATAATGCATAACGATCAGCAATTAATTTGAGATATTCACCGCGTTTCACAGTATATGATTTTGTTGCCACTTTTTTATTAGTGGAAACTTTATCAATCTCACGACTATTTTGTTGAGAACTACGTATTGAATTTTTTGGCTCTTTTAAGCTCAGTTTTTGCCCTACAAATAATCCATCAGTAACTGATAAATTATTAAAATCGGCTAGTTGTTTGATACTCAAATCAAAACGAGCAGCAAGATTGGTAAGACTATCACCTGATTGTACGACATAGCTATCAGGCTTATTTTCTGTTGCTTTCACAACTTCAGCTTGTGGTTTTGCATCATAGAGATACAAGCTAGTACCTACAAACAAGGTTCCATTTGGATCAATTTGATTCCACTGCGCGATATCACGCCAGTTCACTCCATTTTTCTGTGCAATCACAGCCAATGTGTCACCAGGTAATACGACATAAGTACTACGTTTGCCTTTTGGTGCTACAACAACAACATCGGTGTCCGTTTTAATATAAGGTTTACCTTGGTTTCGTTTAGCATCATCACTGTTTGCAGTGGTTTCGTCTTCAACCAAGTTTTTTGGATAAGCGAATCCTTTAGTGACTTCTTGACCTTTTTCATCAGCCACTGATTGGCTAGTTTGGATCGCAGTGAGCTTAATCTTGCCATCAAAAGGATCAACAATTTCAGTTCCTTTCGGTGCAATTGCTTTAATTTCAGCAACAACTTGGTCTTTTTCAGCCTGCGTAGGTTGAGGCTCTAAAACTTGAGCAACAGTTTTCTTCTCACCTTCGTCTTTTACCGCTGCAACGATTTGCTCACGCTCTTTTAGTGAAATTGGTGGTTCAATATTCACAGGTTTGACATTAGGCGCAGGTGTAATCGCCACTGGAATACGAGGTGCACTTGGTACATCAGCAGCAGCAGCAAAAGATGCCAATGCATCAGCACCTTTAGGCGTACTCATCTTCGTCGTTGTGGTAGATGTTGGACGCGTTGTAGTGCTTGCCGTTAATGGCGGAGGTGTTTTTGTCGAAGGACTAATTGCCTGTCCAGTACTTGTGCGCGTTGTCGTTGAAGTACTCAATGTATTATTCATAGCAGGCGGAGTCTGATTGCTCGCCCAGAAGCCACCAGAACTTGATTTACCTGAACGAAGTTTTGCATCGATCGATGGACTCAAGTCTGCAGGAATCAAAATA
Organism: Acinetobacter sp. GWC1_38_13; assembly: GCF_001767535.1. Classification (NCBI taxonomy): domain Bacteria; kingdom Pseudomonadati; phylum Pseudomonadota; class Gammaproteobacteria; order Moraxellales; family Moraxellaceae; genus Acinetobacter; species Acinetobacter sp. GWC1_38_13. The sequence continues at coordinate 29,044 of NZ_MELG01000070.1, forward strand.
CGCATCGGACTTGTTGGATCAACCGTTTCACCACGATATGCAGGGTTGAGCGCATATAACTCTGCACGGCTTAGACCTGTAATAGATGAAATTTGATTCAGATCTAAAGGTGCTGACAAACTGACTTCACGGAAGTGAGGACGATTGGCAATTGGAGGTAAAGCCACGCCATAAGCACTTGGATTTTTGATAATTTGAGCAACTGCCAAGAAACGAGGTACATAGTTCATCGTTTCTTGTGGCAATTTTAATGACCAATAATCAGTTGGTAAGCCAGCTGCCTTATTACGGTTAATCGCTTGTTGAATACGTCCGGGACCTGCGTTGTAAGCAGCTAATGCTAACTCCCATGATCCAAACTGGTTGTACAAGCTACCTAAAAACTCATATGCAGCACGCGTAGATTCAACTACGTCACGACGACCATCATAAAGACTGGTTTGCTGTAAACCATAAATACGTCCAGTACTTGGAATAAATTGCCATAATCCTGCTGCTGCTGCACTACTCGTTGCTGCTGGATCGTAAGAACTTTCGATAACTGGTAGCAAAGCCAATTCCGTTGGCATACCACGGCGTTCAGCCTCTTTCACAGTGTGATAAAGATATCGGCTGGCACGCGCACTCAAACGATCTAAATATGGTTGACGAGAAATAAACCAACCACGCTGTGCTTCGATACGTGAATCCCAATGGTTTAAATCCATTTTGAATCCAACAGTCATACGTTTCCACACATCACCATGTTTTAAAACCAGTAATCGATCACCCTCTACTGCACGCATGTCGGTTGCTGATAGTAAATCCTCTAACGAATCCAAACTACTAGCATCCAAATAGCCAGAACCTAATTGTTTTGATGATGAGACTTTAGAAGACTGAGGTGTAGATGAACACCCTGTCGTGATTCCTAGCGCAGCTAAAGCAGAAGTCAGTACAGTAATTTTAAATAATGATGTTGCAGATTGTTGCCACACCAATGTGGTCGATTTATACATAAAAACTTCCAGTCAACTCACGCTAGTTTATTTCTTCGATTTGCCATTGTAGTAAAGCATGTCACTTAGACAAGGCAATAATTTAACGTGATTCGCATCGAAATGTTACAAGAAATTAAAAAAGATGAGTTTTGTAACGTTCATCAATGCAATTTAGTTTTACAATACCGCCCGTAATCAAGGGGTGATACACTGTTTTCGCTTGTACTTTTTAAAAAAGTACTCTGCTTATTTTGATGATGATCCGCTCTACCATTCTCGTTTAAACTTTTAGGTTCAACTATGTCTCAAACAATCACACTTTATGTAGATGGCGCATGTAAAGGCAATCCAGGATTAGGTGGTTGGGGAGCTTATATCATTACAGAAACCGAAGAACATAAAATTTATGGTGGTGAGCTAGAAACAACCAATAATCGAATGGAATTAACTGCAGCGATAGAAGGTGTTTCTTTTTGCCCAGTCGATGCTCACCTCATTATCTGGACAGATTCAAACTATGTAAAACAAGGTATCACTGAATGGATACATGGTTGGAAAAAGAAAAATTGGAAAGATGTCAAAAATCCTGATTTGTGGAAAAAATTAGACGCCGTGTGCGCAAATAGAAATATCGAGTGGAACTGGATCAAAGGTCATGCGGGCCATCCAGGAAATGAAATGGCTGATCAACTAGCAAACATGGGTGCTGAACAAACTGCAAAACAAAGCTCAAAAATGACGCAGGCTAACGCTGATACAAAAAAGCCTGAATCTGATTGGCTGCTTGATGATCCCTTCGGTTTGGACCTTGATGCAGAAGCAGATGAGTTGATTGAAGAGATTGAAATTGATTTACAAGTTACAGAGCAAATCGAAGAAAATATAGAGGTTAAATCTGTAAATGAATCTTCAAACCCATACATTGTAATTACAGATGCAAAATTAAATCTACAAGGCCCTCGCCAATTGATTCTAGATACAGAAACGACAGGTTTCTATTATCAAGACAACGATCGAATCATTGAGGTGGGTGCAATCGAAATGATTAATCGTAAGCTTACTGGTAGTTCAATTCATATTTATATTAACCCAGAAAAACCAGTTGGCGACTCAGTCGATGTACACGGTATCACTGATGAATTCTTAGCGGACAAACCTAAATATGCTGAAATCGCAGATGTACTTTTCGAATTTTTAAAAGGTGCTGAAATTATTGCACATAATGCGACCTTCGATATGAACTTCTTAGATATGGAGTTTAAACGCGCGGGGCTTCCAGCATTATCAGAAGTTTGTGAAGTTACGGATACACTCGCCCTTGCTAAAAACAAGCATCCTGGTCAAAAAAATTCACTTGATGCCTTAGTCCGTCGTTATGAAATTCCTGCTCGCGATCGTACCTTCCACGGTGCATTACTCGATGCTGAAATTTTGGCTGATGTTTACTTGGCGATGACAGGCGGACAAGTCTCATTTGATATGGATGCCCTATCCCAAACAGAACAACTACAGAATAAAACCACTCGCCAACGCGTACAAATTGATTTGCCAATTATTTACCCGACTGATGATGAACTTCAGCAACATGAGACTTGGGTCAAACAATTCGAAGAAAAACATGGAAAACCATGCTTTTTTGCAAAATAAATTTGCTTATAAGTTCAGGTTTTTTTGTTTCAAGCTTTCAAAGTTAAGTTATATTAACTCTTAAAGATTTAAACCCTCTCCATAGAGGGTTCATGGATATAACAACTTAGGAAAGGTGTAGGTCATATGTCTTACCAAACCTCGATTCATTTCGACCCAACGGCATTATTAATAATAAAAAATGAGATCGATAATTCGATTAAATTGGTAGAGACTGCAGTCAATACTCTTGCCGAAGAACAAGTCTTGCCATTTGGGATTGATGATGCTCTCAATCAGTTTGAACAATGCACGAATGTTCTAGCGTTGATTGATATCCCACACCTATCGCAGATTACGCAATACTCTGCTGAGCTTATGCGTAAAATCATGGCTCAACCTGAACAAATTAAAACCAGTGATGTTGTGGCTTTGAGCGAAGGCACAACCATGCTGAAACGTTATATCGAATTCATTTGTTTACGTGAAGTTAAAGTTCCACAGTTCCTATTAGATACACTCAATCGTTTAGAAAAAGCATTAGGCAAGCCAATCACTAAAGAAGGTCAAACGATTCAACCTTTATTGGATTGCTTTACGCCAAATTTTGATTTGCCAAAGACCCCTGATTTAGAAAAATCACAGTATGTCCATCAGTTATATAAATTGTGCTTAAATAAACTGATTAAACAAGCAGAAACACCTTTGGATTTACAGGGCTTAAAACTTGTTGCGGTTTATATGGCTGGTTTAGCAGCGGGTTTGCCAAGTCAACAATATTGGCAACTTGTGAATGTAGGTTTAGGACATATTGAAGATCTACTAATTACCGAAGCACGCTTACGTACATTTATTAAAATTGAAACCAATATTGGTCAATTTCTTGCTAATCCAAATGCATTTCAAACTGACTTAAATGATTTAGCAGATATCTTGAGTATTTGTATCAGTCAAGAAGATGATCTTTCTCATCATATTCGTGAACAACTTAATATTGGTGATGAGTTACTCAGTGATACTCAGCTACAAGTTTTGAGTCGCCATTTGTACGGACCAGACTACGAAACAATTCATACCATTAGCCAACTAATGACGGATGAGATGGCTCAAATCCGCAACGAGATTGAATATAACCATGAAAATATGTCTGCTGAAAAAACTCAAGAACTTCAGCAAAAACTTCATCAGCTCTCAAATGTATTTAAAATTCTCAATCTAAATGAAGCGGCAAAAGAACTGACGCAGCAAGCAGAAAAACTCAGCCAAACAAATACATTGACTGATGCAGCATCAGTACAACATTTAATGAATAGTATCTTAGCTTCGATGAATTCTATTGGGATTCTTGAACGTAACTATACTTCAAGTCGTTTACAATTACGTGTGAATAACATGCAAATCTCTTTGGATCGTTTAGATGAAGCTCACAAAGCTTTATTAAGCGAAACCAAAACTCTCATTGAAACGCTGACCCAAACACTTAGTCTTTACGCTCAAGACTCTACAGCACACAATTTAGAGTCTCTGCCTATTTATCTCAAAGAACTATCAGGTGCTGCCCTATTCTTGGGAAGTACTGCACAACAAACCGCTTTGTTAGGTGCAGTTCAATTTGCAGAACATCGACTTGCTCAAAATGAAACTTTTGAGGCTGAACACATTAACTGTATTTTAAATGTTGTCGCAGGACTTGATCTATTGGTTGATAACTTAAAGAACAAACAACCTGTGTTGCAATCTATGTTTGATGTGGCATTATCAAACAGTCAACAGTTACAAAGCGCAGCGGCATAATGACCCAACTATCACTTGCTTATATTTTTCAACATCAAAAGCTCTTAGTAGATGAAAATTTACAGTTACCTCAAGTTGAAAAGTTAGCAAGTGATTTGCCTATTCATCACGATGACCAAGTAATTGCACGTGATCTTCTTGATGACGAGCCAATTCCAGAGGGCTATCAATTAGTTCCGATCAGAGAACTCATACAATCATGGGATACTTCGGATTTCTTACAAGCAAGCCGTGCTGTCCAATTACTTGAGTGGCGTCGTAACCATAAATTCTGTAGTCATTGTGGTCATATGACCGAAGTGCATTCGAGAGAATATGCGATGGTTTGCCCTGCTTGTGGGTACCACCAATATCCTCGAGTTCAGCCTTGTATTATTACAGTCATCACTAAAGGCACTGACGAGATTCTTCTAGCAAAATCCGCTCATAACAAATCAAATATGTATGGTTTGATTGCAGGCTTTGTTGAAGTTGGTGAAACTCTTGAAGAAGCTGTACAACGTGAAACACTTGAAGAAGTTGGTTTAAAGCTCAAAAATATTCGTTACATGTCTAGCCAACCTTGGCCATTCCCTAGTAACTTAATGATAGCGTTTCATGCTGAATACGAATCGGGTGACATTGAATTGCAAGTAGAAGAAATTAGTGACGCTCAGTTCTTCAAGTTTAATGAATTACCTGAAATCCCATTCAAAGGCAGTATTGCCCACAGTATGATTACTCAAATCGTAGGTCAAAAAAAAGCATCTTAATTAAGATGCTTTTTTATTTAGTCTTCTAAAGCCTCTTCCAAGAAATGCATAATGGTGCGTTTCGTTTTGAAGTAATGACTGACAAAACTTGCAAGTGTTGCCACGATGGTAATATGTCCTGTTTTTGGAATCACCATCACATGGCTATGATTGCCTTTTTCTCTTAGTGCTTTATCCAGATCAAATGTATTATGACTACCTACTAACTGATCGTTTTCCGCCATCAACAAATAGTGCTTAATCTTGTTCGGATTGACAAAATAATATGGCATCACTTGCTTATACGGTACATGCTGATCAAAGGCATGTTCAGAAAGAGGATCATCTTTATAATCAAAATGATATGGACCAGCCATTCCCACGATTGCTTTGATCTTATCAGTATATTTGAAGTTCTGAGCGTACGGAGAATAAACCACTGACATTACATTAAAAGCACCCGCGGAATGCCCCATTAATATAATGTTTTCAGTAGAAATATTAAGTTTTGCTTGGTTTTGATTTAGATAATGAATTGCTTGAGCAAGATCATCAACAAATGCAGGAAAAATTTGTTCTGGGGCAAGTTGATAATTAATAACAGCAACATCAAAACCTTCTCGAGCAAAACTTTCACCTACGAAAAGATAATCACGTTTATTACCATGTTGCCATGAACCACCATGCACGAACACAATCAATGGTCGCTGCTTTTTAGGATTTTTAGTTCGATAAAGGTCTAAACGATGTCTTGCCTTTAAACCATAGGCAAGATGCTCTTCCTTTTCAAAGGTATCCTTTGGTGTCAGATAATTGATTGAGTAACTGGCTAGATCATACAGACGAAACTCTTGATAAAAGCTTTTCGCCCGTGTCACATTTTCTTGAACTTGTTGAATAAGTTGCTTCATAAATTAGGGTACAGTCGGTGTAGAAGTCGCAGGTTCTGCCTGATCGGGATCAATTGCTACTGGAGTTTCAACGAGAGGTTGTGTCGTCACTGTACCCACCATAGGAGTTGCTGTGGTTGAACTCGCCATCGTTCCAGATGATTGGTCAATATTATCAATCAGAGTAACAATTTTACTCACATTACCAACTTTTTGTAAGACGTCATCCAAATCTCTTATTTCCGCAGTATTTAGACGTCCCATGACATAAAGAACACCATTTTCAGTGTGTACCAACACTTTACTATCTGAAACTACAGGTGCTTTCATCAGTAAACCACGAGTATTTGCGGTTACTGTTGCATCTTGCATAATCGTGTTGTAGCCAACTTTATCACCAACAGTAATGTAGTTATGTACAGCTTTGACATCACTCATTGCTCGAAGATTATCTTCAGCTAATTGCTTCAAGTATGGATCAGGTACCTGCCCCGTTAACAAGACATTACTATGAAAACTTTCAATATTGATGCGGGACTGTTTAAAACGGTGATCTAATTTATACAAATTAATATTGGCTGTACGCTTGATAGACGAATCAATAAATACTTGTCCGAGACTACGTTCCCCACTATCTGTGCCGACAGGTGAAGTTCCTGTTCCACCCGAAATAAAACTCGCACATCCTGATAAACTTGCAGCGCAAAGTAACGTAATCGTTAAACGTTTTAACACTTGGCAAGACTCCCTATCTACAAACTTGTTCAATCTTAGGTATTTATCTCAAAATGACCAAATTAATGCTCAATCTAAAGTAAATGCATGTTCAATCCACTGCTGATCATACTGCAATTTTGAAAAGTCTGGTTGTACTGTTTTTGCAATTTTCTGTGGAAAATCAAAACAAATCACATCAAAACGACAATCAAAATCCTCATAATCAGGATTTTTCTGTAAAAACTGCTGCGCGGTCTTTATTATTTTTCGTTGTTGCGAGCGTGTAATCACTTCACATGACTCCGCATAGCTCCCTGCCGATCGTGCCTTTATCTCAACAAAAATCAACTCATTCTGTCGTTTTACAATTAAATCGATTTCTCCATAACGTGAATGGTAATTTTGAGCGACACATTCATATTGAAATTGTTGAAGATAGATTAATGCTTGTTGCTCAGCCCAATGTCCGAGTTCATTTGCGTTTTCTGTCATGACATTTATTTCTTATTTTAAGATTTGGATTCCGTGCTCTTGTTGCTGATAGCAAGTTGGTTGTCTGAAAATTTTATTGTCTTTAAAACTTATTGCACCAGTTCGCCCCATAAATGAAGTTTGTTGCTGATTCTGATTACTCAATAAATATTGAGTGATTGTCCATGCATCACCACCAAAAGCAAGTAAGCGTTGAAATGCCATATTTTCAGGCTGCTCTTTATACGCTTCAATAAGATCTACCCATTGTCCATTATACAATGCAGGCGTATCACAAAAGCTAAGTCCTAAAGGAATAGTCTGTCCCTGCTCGATACTTAATGGTGTTGCATAGACTTTCTTTTCAGGTAGCTCACCTAGTTGTTGAATCCATTGATGATGCCCCAGCAGTAACAACCCTTCCTTTCTCGAGATTTTTTTAGGCAGAGTGTCTATAACTTGTATTTCTGAACCAAATTCTACCGAAAGAGCCTGCATAAATAATTCTGTGGCTGCTTCAGTACCAGTTTCACGCAGAACCCATAATTTTTTTACCCGATCGTTTTTTAATAATTGGGTCAAAGCAGCTGCATCATGTTGTTTCGACAAACTAAATTGCCACACATTTTCAGCATGTTGATTCACATCATTTAGTGCCAGCACAGGAAGTTTAGGCTCCAGTTGCATGACAGCATCAATATCAGTTCTAGCCAAAGGACCAACGACCAATTTAATTTTGTTATTCACCTTCTTCTTAAAGATGTAATCCATACTATTTTTAGTTGAATCGGCAAAAATTATTTTTTCTTGGCTGCCAGATGCTGCATAAGCACTCAAGAAACCACGTTTAATGTTTTCACTCGCTCGCGCCATAGCACCAGATTCAGGTAGAATCACCAAGATGTCCGCGTAAGCTGGGCTCACAAATGCTGCAAAAAAAAGCGGCAGCCAATATTTTTTTATATACATTAGGGAGTTACCTTTTATGAGTGCTCAATTATTTGTTGTAGCAACCCCGATTGGGCACTTAGATGACATGACCTATCGTGCAATTGATATTTTAAAGTCTGTATCGGTAGTTGCGGCAGAAGACACTCGTCAATCTGCACAGTTATTTAAACACTATAATATCTCAACTCAATTAACTGCGTGTCATGATCACAATGAAAGTAACAAAATTGATCAACTTCTCCAAAAAATGTTAAATGGTGAAGACGTCGCGCTAATCAGTGATGCTGGAACGCCATTAATTAGTGACCCTGGTTTCAAACTTGTTCGTGCTGCTCAAGAACATGGAATACGTGTTATTCCTGTGCCTGGTGCATGCGCAGCGATCGCAGCATTAAGTGCTGTTGGTTTGCCTAGCGATCGTTTTAGTTTCGAAGGATTTCTTCCATCCAAAGCTTCTCAACGCATTAGTCAACTTGAAAAGCTAAAAGATGAAACACAAACATTAATTTTCTACGAAGCACCTCATCGAATTTTGGCATGTATCCAAGATATGGTTCAGGTCTTTGGTGAAGATCGACCTGTAGGTTTTGCTCGCGAAATTACTAAAACTTTCGAAACGATCAAAAAAATGACGTTAAAAGAACTCGTAACGTTTATTCAAAATGATCACAACCAAGAAAAAGGTGAAATCGTTGTTGTCGTTGGTGGTGCTACGACTGAAAAAGATATGGAACAAGATAAGCTAGATGACTTATTAAAACGATTACTACAAGATCTCTCCGTCAAAGCAGCTTCACAATTGGCAGCTGATTTGACTGGTATTAAAAAGAAAATAGCATATCAGCGTGCTTTGGAATTAACACAAAATGATAATTAAAACATCATAACAGACTAAAAATGGCAATAGATTTATCACCTACTTTAGGCCCACACGAAGGTAGAGAACTTGAGTTACTACTTTCGGGTGAAAAGCCTATTGCCCTTTTTTATGAGGAAGTTCCAGATGAATTCTTATCCCATTTAAATTCAGGCAATTTAAAAAAGATTATGAAGACCTTCCCAACTCAACATGCGAATAAAACTATAACATTTTGTTTGATTTATAAGAATGCTCCAAAATCTCATCTTAATGAATTGCTATCGATACTAGAGCAGTCTTTACTACAAAAAGGTTTTCAACCCACAATCGAACGTAGAATCGGTCAGTTATTGGGTTATAGAGAAATTGATATTGAATACTACCTAAATCATATCGCACGGAGACTCCAGTAATTTTTTCAATGTTGCTAAGCTTTTGACATAACCTTACTTTGATCCATTTTTCGCTCTGATCTCGCCTGTTGAATTACGCTCAATCCTGAGCTCACACCGAGGTAAGCAATAATAAAAGCGACCAATAAATCTGGATAGACGGTTCCTGTTCCCCAAACACTTGCTGCAGCGAAAATTACCGCAATATTTGCGATCGCATCATTACGGCTACACAACCATACGGAACGCATATTGGCATCACCATCTCGAAATGTATAAAGCATGATGGCAACAAATACGTTAACCAGTAATGCCAATATCCCAATAGCTCCCATTAGCATAGGTTCAGGTATCACACCTATCCACCATGACCAAATCACTTTAATGATCACAAAGATACCAAAAGCAGCCATAGTGATTCCTTTCAGTAAAGCTGCCGTTGCTCGCCAATACAAACTCATAGAAAGCACAATTAATGAAATAGCATAGTTTGCAGCATCTCCTGCAAAATCTAGTGCATCAGCCCATAGAGACACGGATTGTGCATGCGCTCCTCCGATGATTTCTACAAAAAACATAAGCGCATTTAAAATCAATGCGATCCATAATGCCTTTCTAAACTTAGGACTCATTGTTTTTGCTGGGGAACACGCTGTATTACAACCACATCCTGCCATGACTTTTCTCTAAGAATCTTTTATAGTGATTAAAAACCCTTGAGTAGCTCTAGAGTCAAGCATAATGAATTTTACAATTGGGCAATTATCTAAAAAGTCAGGTGTTTCAATAGATACCATTCGTTATTATGAAAAGATTGGATTACTTGAAAAAGCAAAACGTACAGCAGGAAATTATCGACATTATTCTGAAGAGATACTTTCAGAACTTTTATTTTTAAAACATTGCCGCGAATTGGGCATAACCCTGCAAGATATTCAAAAGTTGAAAGAGTTATCAACTCATCCCAACCAAACCTGTATCGAAGTTGATCACTTGATTGATCAATACCTTAATGAAGTTTCTCAAAAGATTCAAAATTTAGAGCACCTCAAGCAAGACTTTATTCAACTGAAACAACAATGCTCTCAACACCGCACGATAGAACAATGCGGAATTCTAAAAGGATTACATCAGCCACTAGAATGCGATCTCACATTACATCAACATAAAAAAGCATCACAATCGTGATGCCTTTGAAATGCTTTAAATTCAGTCGTGATGTTCACCAGGAGGAACTTCAGTAATTCTGCCACCACGAGCGAGGAACGCAGCCACTTCATCTTCCAAAGCCTGACGCTGCTTCTGTTTAGCAGTCACTGTTAGCGTTTCAGCTTCAGCTAGATCAGCATCATCAATCGTTGCTTCTTCACTATCTGCACCGCTTTCTGCTGCTTTCGCCTCTTCATCGTCTACAGCAGAGTCTTCAGTATTTTCATCGTAATCATTAATTTCCGTCATATTACTCTCCCCACAATGACTAAATCTTCATCATCGTTATTTGGTCATCAGAACTTTGTGAAATGTAACAAGCTCTTCTCATTTATCAAAGTAGAATGTTTAACAAATTGTACTTTTAACGACCAAATTCACTCTGATTTATAAATGATTGTATAAAAAATATCTACTATTTTTTAGCAAGCGTAGCGTGTGTGTTGCAATGCACCCAATCCATTCGCTTGTTGCATAAAGCGACCCTTGAGTACTTCAAATTGTTCAACTTGCTTTAATCCAAAGTTCCTTGCCCAAACAAAGGGAAATAGCTCTGAACTTTCTAACCACCCGATTGCTGACATACTGTGCATCATGGCGTCGTTTTGACCTTTACGTTGATGTTCATAGCGAAGCAAAGTTTGCTCATTTGCCCATACACCACGTTTTAAATCATGCAATAAAACATCACATAAAACTGCTGCGTCTAAGCAACCGATATTTACGCCCTGACCTGCCAAAGGATGGATGACATGTGCAGCATCTCCAATCAAAGCTAAACCAGATTTGATATAACGCTGAGCTGCTCTTGCTTTAAGTGGGAATTGTGCTCTTGATCTTACATCGACCACTTCACCCAACATTTGCAAACTTTCACGTGTCAGTAATTGCATAAACTCCTGATCTGATAACTTCGAATATTCATCCGCATAATCATCAGGTAGAGTCCATACAATTGATTGCCAGTAGCCATTTTCTTGTTGATCTAAGCTTGCCATAGGTAGAAATGCAAGTGGACCAGTAGGTAAAAAAATTTGGCGTGCGACATATTGATTCGGTTGTGTCGTTTTAATCGCACAACTGATTGCGGCTTGTTTGTAGTCTAAAATATCTAAATCAATATAAGCTTGCTCACGTACAAATGAGTTTGCACCATCAGCACCGATCAATAACTTAGTTTTGAGGATCGTGCCATCGGCGAGTTGAATCGACCAACCTTTTGCAATTTGCTCAATGCGAATAACTTTTACTTGGGTACGGTAATCTTTGAGCTGCTGTAACATTTTTTGCTGTATCGCAATATTCAAAACACTTGGCTCAACCATTGAACCTAAAGCTTGATTTGCATGAGGTTGCTCTTCAGAAGCATGCCCAAAATTTATTTCACCATAACCATTTTTATTCCAGACTTGCATACCTGAATATGGCATTTGTCGTGCTAAATCATTCCAAACATCAACCGTCTTTAGTAGATGAATCGTTGCTTGACTTAAAGCTAACACACGTGGATTCATCACGGCTAAAGTTTTGTCTTGATCAAGCACTGGTGCAGCATCCAATACAGTTGCTTGCACGCCACCTTGTGCTAGCAACAAAGCTGTTAAACCACCGACTAATCCACCACCAACAATGACGACATCTAACATTTCACTCATGCTTTTAGCCCCATCGCATAGTTCGCAACCAAAGGCTTAATGCCAGGAATCACATCAAATGCAATCAATCCTGTATTTCTTATTAATTTAAGAAGCGGATTTTGATTACTAAAACCGCGCACCACTGAATCACAGAACTTAATCACACGCTGCTGATCTGTTAAACGTGCTTGCTCATAAGCCAATAAATTATCAGGATGACCAATATCATCAGACTTCGCTAGCTGTTCTAGTAAATAACGAACCAATACATCGGCATCTCGCAAACAAAGGTTAAAGCCTTGCCCTGCAACAGGATGTATTGTGTGCGCTGCATTACCCATGAGAACTACACGACCAACCGCCTGCTTGTGAGCCAGAACTTGTGACAATTGATAGCTAAAACGTTTACCCGTTTTTTCAAATTTACCCGCACGATCGCCATAAGTTTCTTGTAGAGCATCTAAGAAGTGCTGATCATTTTCTTCACCCAACCATTCAGCTTCAGTACCTTTTTTAACTGGCCAAACGACAGAACGACGATATTCACCAGGTAAAGGTAATAATGCCAATGGTCCTAATGCGCTAAAACGCTCAAAACCAACCTGTTGATGAGGTTTAGAGGTTTGAACCGTTGTGACAATCGCAACTTGGTCATAATCATGTTCATCCACACCCACACCAATTGCTTGACGACAGAAAGAATCACGACCATCTGCTGCGATCACTAACTTTGATTTGAGCGAGTGTATATATTCACCATTACGCATGGCTTCAATGTGAACCTCATCTGCATCTTGTGTCAGTG
>NZ_MELG01000071.1:0-15832 GCF_001767535.1 Acinetobacter sp. GWC1_38_13
GACACTTAACGGTGCAAGACACTTAACGGTGCAACTTTAAACGTTGTTGCGGCAGCTCAAAAAATCGGTGGTGATATTACTGTATTAGTTGCTGGTTCTGGCGCTCAAGCAGTTGCTGATGCTGCTGCTAAAATTGCTGGTGTGAGCAAAGTATTACTTGCTGACAATGCTGCTTATGCAAACCAATTGGCTGAAAACGTTGCTGGCTTGGTTGCTGACATCGCAAAAGGCGGTTACAAATACGTATTAGCTGCTTCTACAACAACTGGTAAGAACATTCTTCCACGTGTTGCTGCACTTCTTGACGTAAGCATGATTTCAGACATCATTGCTGTTGAATCTGCAAATACTTTCAAGCGTCCTATCTATGCTGGTAACGCGATTGCAACTGTTCAATCAGATGAAGCGATTATCGTAGGTACAGTTCGTGGTACAGCATTTGATCCTGTAGCTGCTGAAGGCGGTTCTGCTGTAGTCGAAGCTGTTGCTGAGGTGAAAGATGCTGGTATTTCTAAGTTTGTAAGCGAAGAAATCGTGAAACTTGATCGCCCAGAATTAACTGCTGCGCGTATCGTTGTTTCTGGTGGTCGTGGTGTAGGTTCTGGTGAGAACTACCATAAAGTACTTGACCCATTAGCTGACAAGCTTGGTGCTGCACAAGGTGCATCACGTGCAGCAGTTGATGCTGGTTTCGTACCTAACGACTTCCAAGTTGGTCAAACTGGTAAAATCGTTGCGCCTGACCTATACATGGCGATCGGTATCTCTGGTGCGATTCAGCACTTAGCTGGTATGAAAGATTCTAAAGTTATTGTTGCTATCAACAAAGACGAAGAAGCACCAATCAACAGCGTTGCTGACTACTGGTTAGTTGGTGATTTGAACACTGTTGTACCAGAATTGGTATCTAAACTTTAATTCACTGAATTAAAGTTTAAAGCGCTCTTGCGCAGGCGGTTAAAGCGATGCTTTACTGCTCTGCTCAGGAGCGCTTTTTTATGTTAAAAATAATAATAAAAATGGATCTAATTAATGAGTTATAGTTTTAAAAAATATTTTTTGATGTTGGCAAATTATAACGCTTGGGTGAATCAAAAATTATTCTCTGTTTTAAAAGACTTAAATGAAGACGAAATCAATCAAAATTGTGGGGCTTATTTCGAGTCATTGTTTCGCACAGCAAATCATATATTGGTCGCTGATATTTTATGGTTCGAGCGTATACATGGGGCAGTGCAGTCTCAGTATGCTTTAGATGAGATCGTTCATGCAGACTTAGATTCGCTCACTAATGCGAGATTCCTTAAAGATCAAAGCATGATTGCATTCGTGCAGCAGCTTAATGATGAAGCATTTCATGGTACTATTTCTTACACACGACACGGGCAGCGCCATACTGAGCCTCTTATTGAAGTGCTTGCGCATGTCTTTAATCATCAGACCCATCACCGTGGTCAGCTGCATAGCATGATTTTTCAAATCACAGGCGTTTCATTAGCATTGGATTTAATATATTTCCAAAGAGAGCAAGCAGATTTATATCGCTAATTACATAAAAATGATCATAAATTTTAATTCGTAATCGACGTGAAGTAATGATTTTAAGATTAAAATTTTATGATGTTTTTGCGTGTATTTTAGCCACCATGTTAAAAAAAGATTGTTGAAAGTGCACAATCAAAAAATATTTTTTAACTTACTAATTCTAATCAATTTTTTATTGTAAAAAAATGCTATTTTCAATGGGTTTAACTCCCTGTTAGTTGGTTGTTTATGCTATAATTTTTCGCTGTATTTTTTATTTTTAGTTCAATCTTTTTGAGCTAAATTTTTGCAAGATTGAAGACATAAAAACAGGTAGATGTTTCTATCTGTAAACAAGGAGTATGCATGAGCGTATCGGAAATCAGACCGATTGCCATTGAGGACGAACTCAAGCATTCATATTTAGATTATGCAATGAGCGTAATCGTATCTCGTGCATTGCCAGATGTGAGAGACGGTCTCAAACCTGTTCATCGTCGCGTATTATTCGCAATGCACGAATTGGGCAATGATTATAACAAAGCGTATAAAAAATCTGCTCGTGTGGTGGGTGATGTAATCGGTAAATATCACCCTCATGGTGATAGTGCAGTCTATGAAACGATTGTTCGTATGGCTCAAGATTTTAGCTTGCGTTATATGTTGGTCGATGGTCAAGGTAACTTTGGTTCTGTCGATGGCGATAGTGCGGCGGCAATGCGTTATACCGAAGTCCGCATGCAAAAGCTTACCCATGAAATTTTGGCCGACTTAGAAAAAGACACGGTTGATTGGGAAGATAACTACGACGGTTCTGAGCGTATTCCGCAAGTGATGCCAACTCGTATTCCTAATCTTTTGATCAATGGTACAACAGGTATTGCAGTAGGTATGGCGACCAATATGGCGCCGCATAATATGACTGAGGTCGTCAATGCTTGTTTAGCCTATGCCAATAATCCGAATATTTCTATTGAAGGATTAATGGAGCATATTACTGGTCCTGACTTCCCAACTGGCGGTATTATTTACGGTAAATCAGGTATTGTAGATGCTTATCGTACGGGTAAAGGTCGTCTTCATATCCGTGGTAAGTATCATTTCGAAGAAGATCAGAAAACGGGTCGTACGACTATCGTCTTTACTGAAATTCCATATCAGGTCAATAAAGCAAAAACGATTGAGCGTATAGCTGAACTAGTTAAAGAAAAGAAACTTGAAGGAATTTCTGAACTTCGAGATGAGTCAGATAAGGAAGGGATGCGTATTGCAATTGATTTGAAGCGTGGCGAAAACGCGGAAGTCATTGTAAATAATTTATTCTTACACACCCAACTGCAAAACTCTTTCAGCATCAATATGGTCTGCCTAGATAATGGTCAGCCAAAATTGATGAATCTTAAAGATATTATTGCGGCATTTATCCGTCACCGCCAAGAAGTTGTGACACGCCGCACCATGTATGAGCTTCGTAAAGCACGTGAACGTGGGCATATCTTAGAAGGTTTGACTGTTGCATTAGCGAATATTGATGCCATTATTGAAACCATTAAGACTTCTGCCAATCCAAGTGAAGCACGTGAGCGTTTACAGGCTGGTGAATGGGCTGGTGGTGGTGTTGTCGCGCTTCTAGAAAAAGCTGGCGCTATTTCAGTTCGCCCAGATGAAATTGAAGGGGAAGATCCTGCACGTCCATTTGGTCTGTCAGGAGATATTTATCGTTTATCACCAACACAGGTGAATGCGATCCTTGAATTACGTTTACATCGTTTGACGGGTCTTGAACAAGATAAGTTACACGCTGAATATACTGAGATTTTAGGTCAAATTGCTGAATTAACGGCGATTTTAAATGACTTTAATTTATTGATGAACGTAATTCGTGAAGAGCTTGCTTTAATCCTGCAACAGTATGGTGATACACGCCGCACAGAAATCGTTGAATCTGGTGTTGATTTCTGTCGTGAAGACTTAATCCCTGAAGAACAAGTGGTACTCACTGTTTCTCAAACAGGTTATGCAAAAACTCAACCACTTTCGGATTATCAAGCTCAACGTCGTGGTGGTCGTGGTAAATCTGCAACCTCAATGAAAGATGATGACATTATTCAGCATTTGATTGTTGCATCGAATCACGCGACAGTATTGTGCTTTACAAATGTTGGTAAAGTTTATCGCTTGAGAGTGTTTGAGGTACCTCAAGCCTCTCGTGGTGCTAAAGGACGCCCGATGGTGAACTTGTTACCATTGGAAGCGAATGAGACAATTACTGCGATCTTACCGTTGACTGAGTTCCCTGAAAATCACTATGTGTTTATGGCTACGGCATCAGGTACGGTTAAACGTGTTGAGTTAGAACAGTTTAGTAATGTTCGCTCTAATGGCTTACGTGCTATTGAGTTAAATGAAGAAGATACCTTGATCGGTGTTGCGATTACGGATGGTAATCAGCAGATCATGTTGTTCTCAAATGAAGGTAAAGCGATTCGTTTTGCTGAGACAGATGTTCGAGCAATGGGACGTACTGCGAAAGGTGTACGTGGTATGCGTGTTAGTTTTGCAAGTAACACGATCGATGTAGAAGATGCCGAAGTTGAAAACGATGACAGCGATGATAATGACGATTCTTCCGATTCAAATGTTGTAAGCCGTATTGTTTCACTTGTTGTTGTTCCAGAAACGGGTGAAGTGTTATGTGCTTGTGCAAATGGATATGGTAAGCGTACTCCAGTTGATGACTTCCCGACCAAGAAACGTGGTGGTAAGGGTGTTATTGCGATTAAAACGAGTGAGCGTAATGGTGAGTTAATCAGTGCTGTATCGATTGATGAAACCAAAGAGCTGATGTTGATTTCTGATGGTGGTACTTTGGTTCGTACACGTGCAGCAGAAGTGGCAACCACAGGTCGTAACGCGCAAGGTGTTCGTCTGATTCGATTGAGTGACGCAGAGACATTAGTAGGTGTTGTATCTATTGAAGCTGTAGAAGAAGACGAAGAGTTAGAGACTGTAGAGCAATCAGTAGAAAATACTGAGCTTGATGCTTTAAATTCTGAGGAAGCTTTAGTAGAACCTAAAGATGATACTCCAGAAGCTTAAGTTATAAGTTGTTAAAAAAGGAAGCTAATTAGCTTCCTTTTTTATTGGCTTTAGCATGACTAAACGATAATAAGAGCAAGCCAACAAGATTCCACTAAGAGTTGCTAAATAAATCAGTTTAGGTATCACGATTGCTGTAGGTACACCCATCTGATTTAATTGCACAAACATTTGAACACCATGTGTAGATGGAAGAATCCAAGCTAAATATTGCATCCATTCAGGCATTGCGGCATGTGGCCAAGCAGTACCTGTTAATAAGAAAAGAGGAACTGAGGTGACAACAATTAAATGTCCTACACGTTCAGGCATATCCACCAAAGATCCAACCAGCATCGCTAGACCGATAATACAACTTACATAAACTGGCGTTGCAAGTAGCATTCCCCAGAAATTTCCACCATGAGGATAGTCATAAAGCCAAAATGTAAAACCGAAGAGATATAAACAACCAAGACAACCTATTGTGAGAATTGTTGTAAAAGTTGCCCAAAACTCGATTGGTTTTGCAATCCAACCTGATTCACGATAGCTCGCAATCAACATAGCCAGACCTAATAACAGTGTCTGATGAATAATTAAACTCGCAACAGCGGGAAAAATATAACTTCCATATCCAGATAATGTATTAAAGAGCGGAATTTGATGAATAGAAAGTTCTGGTTTAAAAGGAGTTGCATCACCGAATTTTTCCAAAAATTCTTGTAAGGTTGCTTCAATAGAACCTGCTAAACCTATGCCAACTTCTTTCGTTTGAATGAAATAAGCTGTACTTAAATATAGACCTATGCCTCCCATTTCACCACGTGTGATGCTATTGGTCAGATTGTCGGGTAAAAGTAAAATACCTTCTGCTTGCTGATTTTGAACTAATTTTTTTGCCTCTAAGAAATTATCAGTTACTGTCATGATTTTCACATGAGGACTATTTGAAACTTGGCTAATGATTTTCGAACTTAAAATACTTTGCTCTTCATCTACGATAACAATCGGAATATCTTCCGCTGTTTGTGCTTTATATGCAGTTGGATAAAAAAAACTATATAAAATGACAGCAGCAATGAGCGTGGTGAAGATTGAGGTATTTGCTGCAATATTTTTAAAGGTTTGCAGATAATAATTTAAAAATGTTTTCATACGCATTGCTCCTGAGTCAATTTTCGAAGTAAGCGAATACTCACAAAGAAGAACAATGCTGAGAAAGCAATTAAGATAGAAAGTGGAATAATTGAAATTATTGGATCGCTGCCAATCACCCATTGTTCAGTTTGTAACTTTGCATAAGGTGTATAGGGAATCAGCATTGACCAAATTTGAGTAAATACAGGTGCATTATTTAGGGGGAGGGTGATTCCTGAAAAACTAGGAGAAGAACCACCATACAGAGCTAAAAAGCCAAAGGTTTTTGCCAGATCTTGCGTCGCCAATACTACAGAACTACTAATGACGGCATAGGCGAAGTACAAGAAAAATTGAGCGGTAAGGATTAAACAGATGGAACCTGCTATGAAATAACCTCGGATATTCGATAGCCAAAACATCCAACACCAAGTCCAAAAGCAAAAAATGAGTACATAAACTAATAATTTACCGAGTAAAGTGTGGATTGCATTTCCACCAGTAACCCACTGATTGAATGTATTACGTTTAAATTCCTGTCCAACTGCAAAAGCAACACAACAGCATAATAATAAATGTAAAACTGCTGGCACCATAAATGGCTCCAAGAACAGTTCATAACTCATATTAGGATTATATAAAGTGGATATTTTTATGTGAGGTGTAGGCATTTCTATATAGGGGATGGTATTTGACAAATAATCATCTCCCATATATTCAGCAATTCCATTTAAGGTGCTGATCAACATCGCTGATGAGATTGTATTCCCAATGCTAAAGAAAGATTGATTATAAGCAATACTAATTTGTGCATCTTGTGCACTAACTAAGCGCTGCTCAGCACCTTCAGGAATAAATACAAAACCCCAAGCATCTGTTTGATTGATTAATTGTTCTGCTTCATCTTGACTAGTTGTAATCGTTTTAATTTTTATAGTGTGATTCACGCTCAAAGCATGAATAACTTTTCGGCTCATCTCGCTTTGATCTTGATCAATCACAACGATGGGTAAGTGATCAGGTTTACCAGCTGAAAACATGCTGCCAAAAAGTATAATGACCAATAATGGCGCGATGATTGCCATAAATAAATCAGCTTTATAGCGCTTTAAATAGCGTATTTCACGAAGCATTATGGCAAGCATGTGTTACTTTGCCTCTTCGATATTAAATAAAACGCTCATCCCAACTTTGAGATCAGGAATATTCTTTGTAGGGCTTAGATGGAATTTAAAGCTCCGAATATCATATCCACCAGTTTGTCGTGTGGTTTTTATCGTTGCAAACTCACCTTCGGCATCAATTTTCTTTACTTTAAATGTGACACTTTGATTCAATGCAGGAATGAAGCCTTCTAAGGTTTTTGATTTATAGATTGAGTTGTAGAGATCTTCTCTTACATTGAGACTGACCCATAATTCCTGATCTTCAAGGATGCTGACTACAGGTACACCAGTAGCAACAAATTCAGTTGGTTTACCATATGTTTTGGAAACAGTGCCATCAATTGGCGCATAAAGTTTTGTTTCGGCAGTTAAAGCATTTGCTTCATTCACCGCGGCTTGAGCAATAGCAACTTGAGCATCAGCGGTTGATTTTTGTTGTTCTGTACTGCCGCGTTTGGCGCGTGCATATTGTTGGTAAGCTGCTTCAGCGGCTTCTTTTGCAGAGGTTTGAGCTGCAAGCATTTCATCTCGTCGTTGACGAGAAATAACACCTTGTTGATAAAGGTTTTCACCTCGTTTGTAAGTCGTTGCAGCTAGGTCAGCTTGGGTCTTCAATGCTTGCCAGTTAGCGTATAGCGTATCAATGTTTTCTTGTTGAGAACCTCTATAAATTGTTGATTGAAAAGCGAGTGCGCTTTGTAATGCTGCTTGAGCTTGTTCTTTTTTTGCATCAAGTTCAGGGCTTACGAAACGAACAAGAGCTTGTCCTTTTTTTACTGGTTGTCCATCAGTGACATAGAATTCTTCAATACGACTAGGAACTTTGGTACTGATATGAACAGTTTCAGCTTCTACTCGCCCTTGTAACTCGATTGATTTTGGTTGATAAGCTTTCCATAAGCCAAAAGCAATCAAACTCAAGAGTAATAAGATAATAATGACGATCAGGATTTTTATTTTTGCGTTATTTGAAGGTGGTGATGGTGTACCTGAATCAGTTTTAGATTGATCAACTTGACTGTCTGTTGAGTTTTCGACAATCTCGTTATTCGAATTATCTTCTACATTGGGTGATGAAATATTTTGATTCATGATGTACTCCAATTAACGAATATAATCCGTACGAGGTTGGTTCACATAAAGCTTGAATTCTTCGATTGAACCGTAGCTTTGTAATAATGTTGCTAAAGATAATATGTATTTATAAGCATTTATCGCCATTTCACCTTTTAAAGCATTCAGCGCATTTTGTGCATCGATCACTTGTGTTGCTGTTCCCATACCTTCTTTAAAAGATAATTGTTGAATACGTAAGTTTTCTTCGGCTGCACGAGTATTTTTGATTAAGAGTTGATGACTTGTTTGAGATGCATTCAACTCACTATATGATTTATATAAAATATTTTCGATTTCTTGTTTTGTACGTTCAGTCATCATTTCTGCTGCATACCGTTTCAATTCAGCAGCATGAATATTTTTATTTTTATCAATACCAGAGAATAAATTGTATTTCGCCATCACGCCGATAATCCAATTTTCTTTATCATCTAACCCGTATTCACCAAAGGCAAATACATTTGGTTTTTTGGCTGCTTGCTGGATACGGATATTTTCATTTGCCAGTTGGGTATCCATCTGTAATTTTTTTACTAAACTTGAGTTTTGATCATAATTGCTAAGAAAAGTTTCTAAATCATTTTTTTGAGTGGTATTTACAAATAATGGCGTGCTTAAGCTAAGACGATCACTGGTTTGGAGTAAATTTTTTAAACTAAACAAGCTTGCTTGTAGGTTAGATTGTGCGTTTTGATAAGCCCGATCAGCATTATTTAAGGCAACCTCAAACTGCATACGTTGTCCTTTATTAATAAACCCTTGTTTTTCAAGTTTTAGGGCATTGTTATAATGCTGTTGCATCGCATTAAAATTAAATAGGCTGACATTGGCTAACTGCTGTTGTAGTTGGGCATTAAAATAAGCTTGGATCATTTCAAAACGCTGAGCATCTTGCTGTTGTTTCTCGCTAATTGTTGAGCGTTGAGCCTGCAAAGTCGCTATTTGCTTGGCACTTGAGATTTTCCCTCCTGTATATAATGGCATAACCATAGAAACTGAAGTTCTTACATCCTGATCTTTGACGGTTACATCAACATTATTGGGTACTTTATTTAGACCATCACTAACAACTTGATCAAAACCTTGGCTCATTTGATCAATGACTTCTGGTGATAATACGTTTTCCCATTGAGAAAGCTTATCATCAAATCCACGTGTAAGTGAGTTTTCTAAACGACGTTTGCCTGACTCTAATGGGACGCTAGTTTCACTATGAAATGAATAGGCAGTTGCATTGAGATCAATACGGGGGAGCCCAAGATTTTTTATGGCATCCATTTCTAGTTGAGCTGATTGTTTTAAGGCTCTTTGTGCTTGTGTGCTATATGCATTCTCAACGATATATTGCTCAGCTTCACTATAGCTAATAGTTTGAGCAAATATTGAACTTGTAAAAAAGCTGCATGTGATTATATGGATACACATACTTAGTTTTTTTTGAAACCGTTTGACCCTTAAATTTGGTCGATTATTTTGTTTAAACATTTGAGCTTGTCGCAATTTAATCATACTCGCGTTAGTCTAAGTTCTTTTTGTAAAATTAAAATATTATGTTTTTAATTAAATAGTTATACAACCTGAATTGGTGTAGTTAAATTGTAAAAATTAGAGTTTTTAATCTAGTCTGGATTCAATGAAATAATCATATTCACTTGAATAAAACAAAATAATGAATCACTGAAATTGAATGTATTTAAAAAAAGAAATAGTTGAATGAACGAAAAATTTTGCAGATAAAATTAAATATTTAAGCGATAAGCTGCTGCAAGCTTCGCCAATCTATGATTAAATTCCCATCTCAATTTGTTTCACTTTCACAAGGGAAAACTCATGCGTGCTTATAATTTCTGCGCTGGTCCTGCTGCACTACCTACTGCCGTTTTAGAAAAAGCTCAACAGGAAATGTTGGATTGGCAGGGGAAAGGCTTGTCGATCATGGAAATGAGTCATCGTAGTAACGACTATGTTGCTGTTGCAGAAAAGGCAGAAGCTGACTTACGTAAGCTCATGAACATTCCTGAAAATTATAAAGTACTTTTTCTTCAAGGTGGGGCATCCCTTCAATTCTCAGCGATTCCATTAAATTTGTTGGGTAAAAATAATAAAGCTGATTATATCCATACAGGGATTTGGTCTGAAAAAGCGTTGAAAGAAGCAAAACGTTACGGTGACATTAATGTGATCGAAGCGGGTACTTTAATTGATGGTAAGCATGCAATTACAGACCAAGCAACTTGGAACTTATCTGCTGATGCTGCATATGTACATTATGCAGATAATGAAACGATTGGTGGTTTACAGTTTGCAGGTGTTCCTAATGTTGAAAAGCCATTGGTATGTGACTTCTCATCAAGTATTTTGTCTGCTCCGCTAGATGTAAGTAAATTTGGTTTAATTTATGCTGGTGCTCAGAAGAATATTGGCCCTGCAGGATTAACGATAGTCATTATTCGTGATGATTTGTTGGATCAAGTAAAACCTGAAATTCCAAGCATTTTGAAATATAACGATCAAGCTAAAAATGGCTCAATGGTTAACACTCCAGCCACTTATGCTTGGTATTTATCTGGTTTAGTTTTTGAATGGTTACTTGAACAAGGTGGCGTGGATGCGATCTACAAAGTCAACCAAGAGAAAGCAAAACTGCTTTATGGTTATATTGATTCGAGTGATTTCTATAACAACCCGATTGCACTTCCAAATCGTTCAATGATGAATGTTCCATTTACGCTTGCTGATGAAGCTTTGGAAAAGACATTCTTAAAAGAAGCGGAGCAGCAACATTTGCTTAACCTTGCAGGACATCGTTCAGTAGGCGGTATGCGTGCAAGTATTTACAATGCTGTGCCACTTGAAGGTGTACAGGCATTAGTTAACTTTATGGATGATTTTGCAAAAAGCCATGGTTAATCGCTGACAAATAAAAAAAGCCCTCGAAAATGAGGGCTTTTTTACAAGAATGAAATTTTTAGAAAATGCCAATTTGATGAAAAATAAGTGCTGCTAAAAACATACCAAGTAGAAAAAAGCAAAAAGCACCAACATCAAGTTTAAGGCCTTGGTCACTTGAATGAATAAGACTGGTGGTCGTTTGTTCTGGTATAATTTTCATTAGAACGCCTAAAAATTGCTATTTATGTGATTTTATTTCACTTTATAGCAGTTTTAGCATAAATATTCGCCTGAATCCATAGGTTGCCGCGAATATATTGACCAATGTTAAAGTTTTTATACAAATCATTTTTAGTTGCAATACGGATTAATATTGCAGGTAATGTATCCTCTAAAACTAAAGTGACATCGTAAAGGGTATATTCGTCTTGCATAAACTGCATTGAAGTTTTACCAACGATATTACCTTGGAACCAAGCCTCATCTTCTTGCCCTAATGTTTCACCAAATAAATAAGCGACCATTTTAGAAAAGTCGACAGTTACAGGTTCTTGATCTTCAGGCGTTTTTGGTTCCCAAGCATTAATCAATTCTTGTAAGTTTTCAGGTGCAATTCCATTATGCTCAGCCAGAATTGCATTTAATGCACGGTGGTGTTTAATTGAAGCAGGGTCATCCACAATGATTTTCTCATCTTCTGACACTACTTCTAATTCATAGGCCCAAGCATTAAATTGGACTTGATAGGTTTCATCTTTGTCATATTTACAGCGATTAACACTAAATAAATTATCAAATGCATAAATAGTCGTACTTTTATTTAAATTTAGTCTTAATACCGCTTGGGTTGTAGATTTACAGGTAATAATTCGTTCAATCTGTGCATCGTATTTATACGGGCTTTGGAAACTTGGAAATGCAGTTTTTAAAGCACGTGGTTTTTGATCTTCAACAGCGATAATTTGATTAATTGCAATCGATTGATCACTTGGACCTTGAATCAACCAAAATGATTGATCCATTTCATGTTCTTCTGTGCACAATCCCATAGGCATAACAGGAGTATCTAACGCCAGACCTAACCATTTAGGTACGTCAGATGCAGGATTATCTGTTAATAAGTTCCAATGCTCAGCGTGATTACCGAAATTTTCATCTTGAATTGTAATGATTTCTGGACTGTTTTGAATTTTCATAAATCGTAATGCTGGAAAGATTGAACTTATACTATTAAATCGAGGGTAACATCGATTTTTCAAGTCTCGATATGTAAATCTATAAAATTAATTCATTTATGTAAAAAATGGGTTTTAAACTTAGATAGCAAATCAATGAGTCTTAATGATTGCTTTGCTCAATTTCCCTCTACTTTTCTAGCAATCTGCTACACTAGCATTTTATTTATATGAGCTTTCGCTTACGTGCTGCCATTCAAATTATGGGTAGATGCAGATGCTTTGCCTAAGATTTTAAGAGAAGTGATTCTTCGTGCTTCAGATCGTTATCAGTTGGAAGTAACTTTCGTTGCCAATCAAAATGTCGGTATTACACCTTCGGTACGAATCAAATCTATTCAGGTTATGAGTGGGGCAGATCGTGCTGATCAGGAAATTGTGGAACGTATGCAGCCAAACGACATTGTAATCACGCAAGATATTCCTTTAGCTGCACAGGTTATTGAAAAAGGTGGAATTGCAATCCATCCTCGTGGCGAAATCTATACTACTGCAAATGTAAAAGCCCGATTACATCTTCGAGACTTTATGGATACCTTGCGTGGTGCTGGTGTTCAAACAGGAGGACCTCCTCCAATTTCTGAAAGAGATAAGCGTGAGTTTTCGAGTTCTTTAGACCAAACCATTTTAAAGCAAAAACGTAAAACTGCTTCTTGAGTATGATATGCCCTCACGTACAAATCTGATTTTAACTTATGGATTACTCGTTTTTATATGGGCGACGACCCCATTGGCGATTGTTTGGAGTGTATCTGATTTACATCCCATGTGGGCTTTAGTACTACGTTTCTTTATTGCTTTGCCACTAGCCATCGTCGTCCTGTTCATTTTAAAAGTAAGATTTCCTGCAGATAAAGTTTCAATACTGAGTTACATCGCAGGCTCATTGAGCTTAATCGGATCTCAGATTTTTACGTATGCGGCTACGGCTTACTTGAGTTCAGGTTTAATTGCATTGATGTTTGGGTTAGCACCTATCATGGCTGGTTTGATTGGTCGTTTTGGATTTCAGCAGAAACTAGCATTATTGCAATGGTTGGGTATGGCTGTTTCAATTATTGGCTTAGGTTTGATTTGTTTGAGTGATAATCAGAACCATGTCCAGCCATTGGGTATTGGACTCATGATTGTGAGTGTATTTGCATATTCACTCTCGATTTTCTTAGTCAAAAAGATAAATGCGAATATTCAAGCTATGGCACAAGCGACAGGATCAATTTTGGTTTCGACTTTGATTGCTATTCTTGTCGTGCCTTGGATTTGGCAATATGCTCCAACACAGATGCCTTCTGCAAAATCTTTACTGGCTTTATTCTACACGGTGATCATGGCATCACTGATTGCGATGTTCTGCTACTTTAAACTAGTACAAAATCTCAAACCGACCACTTTGTCTTTAACGACTGTGATGACGCCCTTATTAGCAATATTGATCGGTGCCTTTCTGAATGATGAGCAGCTATCTGTACAGGTTTTTGTGGGTGCAAGCGTGGTGTTGTTTGGTTTACTACTTTATTTTCTCAAAGATTTGAGAGCTTACCGTCGAATGTAAAGATGGGCTTTTAAGGGTTTTCAGACTGTTGAATAGTTTCAGCCAATTTAGCTCTATCTTGAGGATTCAAAGTAATAAAGTATGCACCGATACGGAATTTTCCTTGTTCATCTGGATTGCTATATGCAACTTGCGCTGTAGCTGCGATGTGAAAGAAGTTCTCTGGGTGACTAAGCGTGATGTGAATGTATGTACCTTCGTTAATATCTTGAGCGCTAAAAAAACTGAGTCCATTTTCAGAAAAATTTACTTGTTCCGGAACGGGGAGTAGGGATTGCACGATATTGTCGTAGAAAGATCCTGTAATCAAATTTAGTTTTTGATTAAATAGGGATAAGATACGAGCAATTTGTTGATCTTTTTCATTTAATTGTTCTAATTCGTAGCGAAACGCATGATCAAATTGATCTAATTCTGCAAGTAGTAGAAAATAGCGTGGCAAAACAAAGTGAGAATCATAGGGATCATTCAGTGCAACGTCATCAGGAATGATTTGATAGTTGATTCTCAACACGGCATCAATACGAGACATCACTCGACGTTCAGTGTTGTCGTCAACAAGATGATGTTGTGAATTTTCCATAATAAATCACCTCGGACTAGATGGTATGTTTAAGCCAATCTCGCTGTATATAGGGTTGAGATATACTCGTGCTCGGCGGAGTAATCACTTTATTTCTTTTATTGCCTTGGTTTCCATGATTGGTTTAACGCTTGGTGTCGCCGTATTGATTACAGTACTTTCTGTGATGAATGGCTTTGACCGTGAGCTTAAAAACCGTGTCCTTGGAATGGTTCCCCAAGCTACTGTTTCTTCTACTCAAATTCTAACAGATTGGCCTGAGCTTGTAAAAAAAGTTGAGGATCATCCGCATGTAACAGGTGTGGCTCCATTTACCCAATTACAGGGGATGTTGACTGCTCAAGGGCAAGTTGCAGGTATTATGGTGACAGGGATTGAACCTGAGTATGAAAAAAAGGTTTCAATCATTCAGAATCATATGGTTGCAGGCAACCTAAGTGCATTAAAAAAGGGTGAGTTTGGTATCGTCCTCGGTAAGGATATGACCGATGCATTAGGTTTAGGCTTAAATGATAGTGTCACTCTCGTTCTACCAGAAGCAACGCCATCACCAGCAGGTGTAGTACCACGTTTTAAACGCTTTAAAATCGTTGGTATTTTTAGTGTTGGCGCAGAAGTAGATTCAATGGTGGGTTATATCGCCTTGAATGATGCCTCGACATTATTGCGTTTACCTGACGGTGCTCAAGGTGTTCGCTTAAAACTAGATGATATTTTTGCTGCTCCTAAGGTTGCAGATGAAATTGTTAGTCAGTTACCAAGTAATTTCTATGCATCGAATTGGACGTATACGCACGGAAACTTATTTAATGCCATTCAAATGGAAAAAACTTTAGTTGGTTTGCTTCTAGTACTGATTATCGTTGTAGCTGCATTTAATATTGTTTCTTCTTTGGTCATGGTTGTAACGGATAAAAAATCTGATATTGCAATTTTGCGTACATTAGGCGCATCACCGTCTATGATCACTAAAATTTTCATGGTGCAGGGGACTGTTATTGGTGTGATTGGTACGATTGCAGGTACGATTCTAGGCGTAACACTTGCACTTACGATCAGTGACATTATTTCATGGTTCAATACGGCACTTGGATTGAACTTATTCGATGCCTATTTCGTACATTACTTACCTTCTTATTTGAGATGGCAAGATGTTGTCGTGATTGTAACTGTATCTTTATTATTAAGTTTCTTGGCAACGATCTATCCTGCATTACGTGCTGCCAAAGTCCAACCTGCTGAGGCATTGCGTTATGAGTAAAATTGTCTTAGAAGCTAAAGATGTTTTTAAACATTTTGATGATGGTAAAACCAAAGTTGAAGTGATTAAGGGTTTGTCATTGCAGGTCAATGCAGGTGAGTTTGTTTCTATTGTTGGTTCAAGTGGTTCAGGCAAAAGTACTTTGTTGCATGTCTTGGGTGGGTTAGATCAACCTACACAAGGGCAAGTTTTTTTACAAGGGCAACGCTTTGACAATTTAGGTGAGGCTGAGCGTGGTTATAAGCGAAATCAGTATTTAGGTTTCGTTTATCAGTTCCATCATCT
>NZ_MELG01000071.1:15842-39508 GCF_001767535.1 Acinetobacter sp. GWC1_38_13
TTTTCTGCTTTAGAAAATGTCGCTATGCCTTTAATGTTGCGTGGTGAAAGCAATTATAAAGACGTGAAAAAACAAGCTGAATATCTTCTTGATCGTGTTGGATTGTCTCATCGAATGGAACATAAACCTGGTGAGTTATCCGGTGGTGAACGCCAACGTGTTGCTTTAGCGAGAGCATTGGTCACTAAGCCTGCGGTAGTTTTAGCCGATGAGCCAACAGGTAATTTGGATCGGAAAACTGCATTGAGTATCTTTGAATTACTGACTGATCTAAAAAAAGAACTCAATATGGCAATGCTTATAGTGACACATGATGAACAATTAGCAAAATCGGCAGATTCAATTTTGCATATGCAAGATGGTTTATGGATTGATCAGGTTTAAATATTTTCTATGATCACTTGTTAAAGCCCTGAAAAAGGGCTTTAATTTTGCCCTCAGAAAAATCAAAAACTTAAATTATAAATATATGTTGAAAATTATATTGATTGGCTGGATTGTGGGTATTTCAGCTATGGGGCGTGATTTTGAAATCATTAATTCCACTTGGTGGATTTGGTGCTGTATTGCGACTCTTCTATTTATTTTTTATAAAATAAAAAATAAAGGACATTCCCCATTTTATAAGTCACTGTTATTGATCACTGCGATTTGGGCAATGTTTTGTGCAGGGTATCACTATGCAGATCAAGCTCTAGAAAAAAGACTTGAATTACGCGAATTAGAATCGCAACCATTTGAGGCTGTTGTTTATATTCGAAAAATAAATGAACTCACTGAAGAGGGTGTTAAACAACAAGCTGTAGTTTTAAATCGACATGATCAATTAGTGAATTGGTTGATGTACATAAAGGAGAAGGATCATCAGCCAGAAGCTTTTGTATTGGGGAGCTATTATCGAGTTTACGGAACAATCAAACCCGCACACAGTTATGCCGTTCAAGGTGTTTTTGATCAAGAAAAATGGTTCTTACAACAAAATTTAATGTCAGCATTTTTAGTCGAACAAATCGTACCTTTAAGCCAAGATGAGGTGTATAGGCTTGGTCATTTGAAATACTTGAAGGAGCAAGACCATTTCTTGGAAAAAATCGGTCTTAAGATTGAAATAATGCGATTTGAATTTAGGCAAACGCTTGCTCATTCAAATTTACAACACAAAGGATTGTTGCTTGCGTTGCTTACAGGTGATGAAAGTTTATTAGCTAAAGATTTAAAGAAAAAATTTCAGCAACTTGGGATATCACATTTATTGGCGATCTCGGGTCCTCATGTGCTGATTTTTGCAATCATGTTGACATGGGGATTGCAAAGAGTTTTACAGCATTATTTTCCAAACTTATATCTATGGCAACCTCGTCAGATTATTTTGGTTTTTCCATTTTTATTTAGTGTCATTGTTTATGTCGCTTTTGTTGGATTTGAAATTCCAGCTTTAAGGACATTGTTGACGGTCGCCTTGGCAAGTTTTTTCGTTATCACAAGCCAAGCGATTAAGCCTTTTCAGTTACTAATTTATAGCGCGTGTTTATTTCTAATATATGATCCATTTAGTA
Organism: Acinetobacter sp. GWC1_38_13; assembly: GCF_001767535.1. Classification (NCBI taxonomy): domain Bacteria; kingdom Pseudomonadati; phylum Pseudomonadota; class Gammaproteobacteria; order Moraxellales; family Moraxellaceae; genus Acinetobacter; species Acinetobacter sp. GWC1_38_13. The sequence continues at coordinate 17,399 of NZ_MELG01000071.1, forward strand.
TCTTGTCGGCTGCCTTTTGGCTATCTTACGGTGCATGTTTCATCCTATTGAGAATTTATCAAACGATCAGCTCTCTACCAAAAGACAGAATAAAAAATAGAACTGAGGATACAAAGTTTGCAATCAAGATTTTGATCGAATCACAATGGAAAATTTTTATCGCCTTAATGCCCTTAGTCATCATTTTTTTCCAACAAATTGCTTGGATTGCACCACTCAGTAATCTGATTGCTATCCCGATATTAAGCATGTTGGTTGTACCTCTAGATATTTTTGCTGCATGTGTTTGGCTAATTTTTCCTTCATTAGGTCTAGTTTTATTCACCCTCAATAATATGTTGTTAAGCATACTAATCGGATTATTAGATGTTTTGATGTCACTGACACCTGATTTACAAGGTATTAGTTATATCCCATTGTCGTTATTTGCTTTGAGTGTCGGGATTTTTATTTTATTTATGCCGAAAGGAACGATACCTAAATCTTGGGGTTTAGTTTGTTTCTTACCTATTTTATTCGGTGCAAAACAACAAAAGACTATGCTAACCATTTTAGATGTGGGGCAGGGACAATCTGTATTTTTACAACAAGCTCAGCATAACCTAATGATAGATACTGGTGGTTCATATAATGAAGAGATGTTCAGTTTAGGTGAGCGAGTCATTGTTCCATTTCTTCGACAGCAGGGCATCGAAAAATTAGATCAAATGATTTTATCGCATCTCGATCAAGACCATAGTGGTGCTTTTCCATATATTGAGCAAGTCCTCGAGATCACAAAGGTTTATGCAAATGAGAAAAATGAAAAATTGCCATTTAAAGATAATTTTTCTTTTTGTCATCAAGGTCAAAAATGGAATTTAGCTCAAGCTCAGGTTGAGATTCTATCTCCAAAAATAGAGGAGCTGAGTTATGTTCAAAATCAACAAAATGAATATTCATGTGTTGTGTATATTGAGTTTGAACATGCCAAACCGTATCGCAAATTCTTAATTATGGGAGATGCAGGTTGGGAAACAGAATATAAGCTATTACAGCAATATCCAGACTTAGAGGTAGATGTCATTGTTTTGGGGCATCATGGAAGCAAACATAGTTCAGCTTATGATTTTTTAGCAACAATTAAACCTAAATTGGCAATCGCTTCCGCAGGTTTTGAAAATCGTTATGGTCATCCGAGTATTGAATTACAGCTAAGATTGCGAGCATTAAATATTCCATTGTTGACGACCAGCCAAAACGGATCGATCTCCTTTGAAATCAATCATGCAAATACCGTAATTTCCATGTACAGACAACAACGTAAATGGTTAACTCGGTTGCAATAAAAGTGATTTATTTTTGATTTTGCAATCTAACTTCAGCGACCCTAGCTAAGGCCTCTTGCTCATCAATATCATAAATTTTCTTTAAACTTTTGTTGGCACTAAATCGTTTGTAACTCCAATGGTAATGACTTGGGTAGCGGCGAATAAGTTGTTCTAAAGCCTGATGAATAATTAGTGTTCCTTGCTCAGCATTGCCTTCATAAATTTGGGGATTGATTGGTTCCACAAACATATCAAATCCATCTTGATCATTTCTCATCGTATAGATCAGGAGTGCTTTGGCTTTTGTTTTTTGGATTAATTTTGCGCTTAGACTACTAGATGCTAGTGGAATCCCAAAGTAATCAATCATATCACCACCTTGATCAGGTGTGTGGTCAGGTAAAATAGCTGTTGTTCCGCCTTGTTTTAATGCTTTAAAAATTTGTCGTACACCACTTTCATCTGTTGGCACGAGGTTAGCTTGTTCACGACTTCTGGCATCACGGACAAACTGATCTGCATCTGGGTTTTTAACTGGCTTATACAATATCGTCATTTGAGTATAATGAGATAACCAAGAATTCATCACTTCCCACGTTCCGAAGTGGGGTATGACGAGCACAAGTCCTTTTTTTTCTGCTAAAGCATCGTGAAAGTACTGTTCACCAGTGATGCTATGTATACGCTGAATGTTTTTCTGATTACTTGAACCCCAAATACTTAAAAATTCAAAATAAGACGTGAGCTCATTGCGAATTGCTTCTTTAGAGAGTATCTGTAACTCATGATCTCTCAGTTCAGGAAATGCTATTTTTATGTTTAAACGAATAATTTTAGAAATTTTAGATAATTGAAATCTGTTAAATAACCCAGCCAATATGCGTGCAAAAAAACGTCCTAGTTGGATTGGTTGTTTGCTGAATAGTTTGATCAGTTTGTAGTTTGAACTAGTTGCTTGAGGCTGGGTCATTGATTTGAGGTAGTTAGAATTACATGAAAAGAGTATAACGCACAAAATAATTATAAGTTAAAACAAGTTATTTAAACAGTTTTCTGTAAATCAGCGTATATAATAAAACCACTTTAAAATCTATTGGATTGGAATCTTATGTCCGATTGGCCACCGAAACCACAAAACGAACCAACACATAGTAATAATGTGACAGGCAAAGAATGGCAAATCTTGGAAAAAGCTGTTTTAGCATCTGTAGAAGAACAGCGCCGTAGTCGTCGTTGGAGTATCTTTTTTAAATGTTTAGGTTTTGCTTATTTGTTGATTGTTTTAATTGCAATGAGTAAAAGCTGCTCGACTACAACTGAAAAAGCAACCACGAGTATCAGTAGTGATCACTTAGCAGTGGTCGATATTATCGGAACGATTGATTCATCAAGTAGTCAATCTGCTGTGAATAGTGAAGATACAAATAAAGCGTTAAAGCGCGCATTTGAAGCAAGTGGCAGTAAGGCAATTGCTTTGAATATCAACTCTCCTGGTGGTTCACCAGTTCAGTCAGACGAAATTTGGCAAGAAATTCGCTATTTGAAAAAGCAATATCCTGCTAAAAAAGTTTATGCAGTGATTGGAGACATGGGCGCTTCAGGTGCTTATTATATTGCATCTGCAGCTGATGAAATTATTGTTAATCCATCGAGTTTAGTTGGTTCAATTGGTGTAATTATGCCAAATTATGGCTTAAGCGGTTTAACTCAAAAATTAGGTATTGAGGATCGCACGCTTACATCTGGTAATAATAAAGATATTTTGAGCATGACAAAGCCGATCAATCCAACTCAACAAGCACATGTTCAGTCGGTTTTGGATAATGTTCATAGTCACTTTATTAACGCTGTTAAAGAAGGTCGTGGTAAGCGTTTGAAATCTAATGACCCTGCGATCTTCTCTGGTTTATTCTGGAGTGGTGAGCAAGCGATTGCCTTAGGTGTGGCGGATCGTAGTGGTAGTTTGACGACTTTGATGAGAGATTTGAAGGTTGAGCAAAAAGTTGATTACACTGTTCAGCATAATCCGCTTGAGTCAATTTTAGGTCGAATGGGTACAAAAATTGGTGAGGGGATTAGCTCATCATTGGCAACTCAATTAGACACACAACAAAACGCAAAACTACAATAATATTATCTGACTTATCACTAAGTTTTCTTTGTCATAAAGGAAGCTTAGTGATTCTTGATCTTAATTTTCTCACCATTTTACTTTCTATAAATTACTCTGTAGTTCTCCCTTTTAAATTGTAATGATCTTTGAACGGGAGATAATTGATCAATCGATAAATTTGAAGACGAATCTATGAAACCTTTAATTCATTTCGCTCATGCGAACGGTGTGCCTTCAAAAGTTTACCAAAAGCTGTTTGATGATTTGAAAAGTGATTATGACATTATTTATGTACCTGAAATAGGAACAGACAAACGTTATCCGATTACCCATGGTTGGACATATCTCGTTGATCAAGTTATAGATAGTATTGTTCAGCAATCAAAAGGTCGTAAGGTGATCGGTTTAGGGCACTCTTTAGGTTCTGTATTGACGTTGATGGCTGCGTATCGTCGTCCTGAATTATTTTCCCAAGTGATTATGCTAGACCCACCTTTAATTATAGGTAAAGCATCTTTTGTATTTCATCTTGCAAAGCTCTTTAAACCCAAATTAGTCGACAAAATTACGCCTGCAGGTTTATCAGTACGTCGTAGAGATCACTGGGAATCTCGTGAGCAAGCCGCAGAGCTATTGAGAAATAAAGGATTCTATCAACATTTTGATCCTGATTGTTTTCAGGCATATATTGACCATGCATTAGCAGATGACCCACGAAAAGGTGGAGTGACACTTACGATACCTAAAGATGATGAAGTTGAATTGTTTAGGACAACGCCTTCAATGTGGTGGTTACCTATGCCGAAACCTAAAGTGCCTGTTCATTTAGTGGTTGGGAGTGACAGTGTATTTTTAAAAGAGAAGTTTCCTCAGGTTGCAAAGAAGAAATTAGGCATTCCTTTTTCAATCGTAGAGGGTGGGCACATGTTCCCACTGGAACATCCGACAGAAACAGTGATGAAAATTAAAAATCTAATTCGTTAAGACTCTGTAATACGACATAAAAAAACACATCCGAGGATGTGTTTTTTGATTCTAGAATTGCGCGAACTGAATTGGTCGTTCCAAAGGTTTCTGATTGAAAAATGCCTGACCATCTCTCCAAGTTAGTTGACCATTACATAGCCATTCTGCAACTTGAGGATAAATAAAATGCTCAAGTTTGTGTACACGCTGAGCAAGTGTTTCAACCGTATCGTTAAGATGAACTTCTATCGCAGATTGAGCAATGCTTTGACCTGCATCAAGTTCTGCTGTAACAAAATGAACCGTACAACCATGAAAGCGATCACCCGTATTCAAAACACGTTGGTGTGTATTGATACCCTTATAGTAAGGGAGAAGGGAGGGGTGAATATTTAACATTTTACCTTGCCATTGGCTGACAAAACTTGGTGTTAAAATTCGCATAAAACCAGCAAGAATAACTAAATCAATTTGCCATGCTAATAGTTGTTGATGCATGGCTTCATCAAAACTTTCTCTATTTGGAAAGTCTTTGTGTGAGACGACAGCAGTAGCAATATTGGCTTGTTTAGCACGTTCCAAAGCATATGCATCAGCTTTATTTGAAAGTACACCAATGATTTGCCCTGAAAGATTTGCATCAATCAGGGCTTGTAAGTTGCTACCATTGCCAGAGACAAGTACCGCAATTCTCATTATGCAAAGATCACGCGAATTTTTTCGTCTGCGCCTTCAACTGATTCAGCATTTTCTTGGATATGACCAATTTTCCATGCTGTTTCACCTTGCGAGTTAAGTACTTCGATTGTTTTATCAGCATCATTTGCATCAACAGCGATAACCATACCAACACCACAGTTGAATGTACGATACATTTCGAAGCGTTCAACATTGCCTTCGCGTTGTAATAGTTGGAAAAGTTCTGGCCAATTCCAGCTTGACTCGTTGATTACTGCTTGAGCACCATTAGGAAGTACGCGAGGTAAGTTACCAGGTAAGCCACCACCAGTAATATGAGCCATTGCATGGACATCAACTTGCTTGCAAAGTTCAAGAACAGGTTTTACATAAATACGAGTTGGTTCCATTGCTACATCTGCAAGTGAACGACCATCAACGATTTGTGTCAAATCAACATTTTTAACATCTAAAATTTTGCGAAGTAATGAATAACCATTTGAGTGAGCACCACTTGATGCAACACCGATCAGTACATCACCAGATTTTACTTTAGTACCGTCAATGATTTTACTTTGCTCAACAACACCTACTGCAAAGCCAGCAAGATCATAATCTTCGCCTTCGTACATACCAGGCATTTCAGCAGTTTCGCCACCAACCAATGCACAACCAGCTAATTCACAACCTTTACCAATACCTGTTACTACATTTGCTGCAACATCAACATTTAAGTGACCTGTAGCGTAATAATCTAGGAAGAATAATGGCTCTGCACCACACACGAGTAGATCGTTTACGCACATTGCGACTAGGTCTTGACCAATTGTGTCATGACGATTTAAGTTAAGCGCTAAACGTAATTTAGTGCCCACGCCATCGGTGCCAGACACCAATACAGGTTCTTCATAACCTTTTGGAATTTTACATAACGCACCAAAACCGCCAAGTCCGCCCATAACTTCAGGACGTGTGGTACGTTTAGCGACTGATTTGATACGATCGACCAGTGCGTCGCCCGCTTCAATGTCGACGCCCGCATCTTTATAGCTTAAACCAGTATTTGGGGTAGAAGTTGAGTTGCTCATAGTGAAGTCTCCGCATTGGCGGCAGATTATAACCTGAATATACGAAACTCTTATGTTATTTATGCTCGAAAATGCTATCTTTATTAAAATTTTTTTCTATTTATAACGATTACACAAAAAAAGGCTGGATTTTATGCAAGATCAGGTATTGCGCCGCATCTTTATCCTCGCTGGACTCGCATTGCTCCTCTGGGTCTTATATCTGTTGAAACCTGTTGTTTTACCTTTTGTAGGTGCATTCTTTATTGCATATTTGTTCAGCCCACTCGTCGATACACTTGTCAAATTTAGATTGCCTCGCTGGTTAGCGATCAGTTTAGTGTTCGTTGGAATTGGTGTTCTGTTAACAGTTGTTTTATGGTTTTTAGCGCCTTTAGTTTGGGAGCAGCTGATTTATGCAAGAGATAGCATACCAGCTGGAATTCATTGGATAAATGCAACATTCTTACCATGGGTATCTCATACATTTAATGTTGTACCTATGGAAATCGATACTGAGCAATTGTCTAAAGCAGTTATGGATTATATTCAGACCAACTATAGTGCAGATAGCATTCAAACTATGGCATTACGCGTAGCGCAGTCAGGTCTTAATTTTATTCAACTCGGTGGTATCGTAATCCTTATTCCAATTATTGCATTTTACTTTTTGCTTGATTGGGAAAGAATGTTAGATAGTTTACGTCGACTTATTCCGCGACCTTATGAAGCTTCTACTTTAACGATTGTTCGTGAATGTCATAGCGTTCTTGGAGCATTTGTTAAAGGGCAATTTCTTGTAATGCTTTTATTAGGGATTGTTTATGCGGTTGGATTACAACTGATTGGATTAGAAGTTGGTTTGATTATCGGTATGGTCGCTGGTCTTGCAAGTATTATTCCATACCTAGGCTTTGGTGTTGGAATTATCGCAGCCGTGATTGCAACATTATTCCAGTTTGGTATTGATTGGATGCAACTATTATTAGTTGGTGTTGTCTTTATGATTGGTCAAATGGTAGAGGGCTATATTCTGCAACCATTCCTGTTGGGGGATAAAATTGGTCTATCGCCTGTTGCAGTCGTTTTTGCTGTCTTAGCGGGAGCGCAATTAGGTGGTTTTCTCGGGATGTTGATTGCATTACCTGTTGCTGCGGTTATTGTCGTTTTACTTAAGCACGCCCGTAATAATTATGAGCGAAGTCGTTTATATGGATTGCCTTCAGAATTCGTTCTCGAAGTGAACAATGAACAACCAGTACATTTTGAAACGCAGCAATTAGATATTGATCTTGAGGGAGAAAAAACTCAAGATACAGATACATCTAACAAGACTCACCCTGATTAATCGAGGAACAAATTAACGATATGCGTCAACTACAACTGGATATTGAACCTCAGCTTGATGCCCGAATTAGTGATTTTTCGGGTCCAGGATGGGGGCCTATCGTTGATGCAATTAGACAATTACATACAGGGTTGGTCAATAGATTTTATGTTTATGGTGGTGCAGGGACAGGTAAAAGCCATCTCTTATCTGCGATATGTGATTCCTATCTTGAACTAAATCGTCCAGCCATTAAAGTATCGTTATTAGAGCTATTAGATGCACCTATTGAAGCGATCACGTCATTAGAGTTTTATGATTTAGTAGCTTTAGATGATGTTGATGCGATTTGTGGAGTTCCGCATTGGCAAAAAGCAGTCTTTCATTTGATGAATAACCATGAAGGTCAGTTAGTTTTTTCATCACGAGTTGCACCAATCGAATTAAAATTAGAATTACCAGACCTACAATCCCGATTAACTCAAGCTGTCAGTGTTAAAGTCCCTAATGGCAGCTCTTTTATCGATAGACAAGCCTTATTGCAATCTGTGATGAATCGACGAGGGATTCATTTTGACCAGCAGATCGTAGATTATTTACTGAATAATGGACCTCATCAGGCCTCAGTGTTATTACAAACATTGGCTCAACTTGAAAAAATGCTGAAAGGTGAAAAAACCAAGCTTTCGAATACAACACTCAAGCAAATTTACGCACTCATTGATGAATATCGCCAATAGCATAAAATTTCTTGAGTAATTTTGAGAGCTATGACAAAGTACGCACAAAGGAATGTGGTTGCAAATTGTCATTTGCAATACGAAGAAAAATGAAAAATAGAAGGAGAACGGTATGTTCAAACGGACGCTTGCCTGTGCTTTATTTGCAATTACTGGACATGTATATGCAGCAGATATTCAGGTCACTACACTAGTTGATGAAGATAAGGATGATACCGTTTGTTCATTACGTGAAGCAGTTTTTTTCCTAAATAATCGCGCCAAAAAAGAATATGAAAATGGTTACCATGGTTGTGGTAATAAAGATGCAAGTTCTATTATTGTATTACAGCGGGATAAAGAATATTCATTAAATAAGTCGCTTGAGTTGAAAGTAGGAATGACGATTACTACAGCAACTAGTGGTGATTTTAATGATCATAAAAAGGGTGCGAATAACGCGACACTAAAAATGGTGGGAAGCGATCGAATCTTCTTTATTAATGATGGAAGTGTAGAAAAAGAATTAATTTTAGTTAATTTAAATGAATTAAATTTAAAAGGATCAGCGACTAAGTTAAATGATGGTGGTCTGATCTATAATCGAGAAGCATTAAATATTCAGTACTCTCGCTTAACTTCTGGTAACGCAACACGGGGTGGCGGGATATATAATGCTGGTATTTTATCTGATACTGAAAAAACGGCAGGTATCGTACGAATTGGTAACAGTATTTTAGAAGGGAATAAAGCTGATAAAGGTGCTGTTATTTACAGTGAAATGCCGCGTTATCTTGTCTTTCAATCAGTCATTCGAGATAATCAAGGTACTTCAGCTGTAGATGGAGCTATATTATTCGTTCAAACTGGTTTTAGAGATGAAACTACAGGTGTAGCATTACAAAGTCGATTTGCTGGCATAAATAATACGACAATATTCCATAATAAAGGTGGGTATGTTGCAAATATCCGCGAAGGAATGATTGTTAATAATATAACAATGATTAAAAACGCTGCTGGATTATATTTACAAGCCCCCAAATGGACCTCCAAGACAACAACTGGGGAGACAACTACAGAAGAAAAATTTCCAAGTGCATTTGTATCAAATAGTATAATTGTTGATAACGGTACTACAAATTGTGTTACATCATCTGATGATGAGTCAGTCGTTCAAAGTACGCTGACAACATCAGACTGTAATTTACAAGCACCTGCTGAACGACCAAATTTTATGTGGGATAAAAATAATCTAAAGCATAAATTAATTGCCGGTGACAGTGTTGAAAAAGATATATGTGATGCACCTCCTGCAGATGGTCTGCTATGTCCATTTACTACACCAAAAGATCAATTGGTTGGTTTCTTTAAACCAAGGTTATTGTCATCATATTCAACTCTATCTGATTCATTAATTGTGAATAAGGGGCGGATTTACAGTGATGGTAGTTCTATTGGTTTGGCAAGTTGTGAGTTAATCGATCAGCGCGGTAAAAATAGAAGCGGATATGACGAGCTTTGTGATCTAGGTGCAATAGAGCTTGTAATTAACAGATCAGAAGTTCCAATTGCTGGTCAAGACATTCTTTATGGTCAGATTGCTAAATTTAATATAAGTGAAAGCCTATTAGATGGAGAACTATTAGATTCTGCATCTTGTGAGCGTATATTAGGAAAACGTTCTGATGGTCAAACTTGGCAGCCAGGATGCCTTGAAGTGCAACAGACATTAACACCATCCAAAGGTAAACTTACAATTGATCAATTTGGTAATGTTGTTTATACACCAAATAGCAATTGGCATGGTGCTGACAAATTTAATTTACGTATTATTACAACAACAACACGTTTCAACGATGTTTCAAATTATTACATCACCATTCCTACAACGATTGTTCAAGATCCACCAAATAATTTTGAAAGTAAAACAGTAAATGTTTCAGGTGGTAGTTTGGGATTAACATCAATTTTAATGTTATTAGGATTAATTGGTTTCCGAAGATTTAAAGCTTGATAAAGGGATTTGATTGAGATGAAAAATTATAAAAAAGGAATTTTAGCAACCATGATCGTTGCAACGATGCCATTATTCGCTGCGACAAGCAATGATGTTATTAAAGTTAATACGTTCGTTGACGAAGATGGTGAGAACAATAACGCATGTTCATTGCGTGAAGCTCTAAAAGCTGCTGAGATTAGGAGAAACTATGGTGGCTGTACAGTATCTGATATTTTATCTGCTACTAGAAAACAAATTCAGTTAGAAGCTGGTACTTATGTATTGAAGAAAGAACTGGCACCGAATGTTAATGTTGTGATTTATGGTGCATTACCTGTTGATTGGGAGAAGAGAAGTCTAATTACTAATCAGTATCCTGCGCAGACTGAGAATAAGACCATTATTGATGGGAATAATTCTTCGCGTATTTTTAATACAACAATTGGTTCAAAAGCCCTTACTCTGAACAATATAACTCTTAAAAATGCACGAACAAATGATCGTGGTGGTGCGATTTATGCTGGTGCTGACATTGCTTTACAAAATGTTCGTATTTTGGCTTCACAAGCTGGTATTTCAGGTGGTGCAATTTTTCTTGCTGGGCCTACTACAGGTTTATCTATATCAAACGCAGTAATTCGGAATAATCAATCCCCAGTTGGTAGTGTATTGGGAATGAGTTGTTTTAATGATAACGTCTACTCGCAACGAAAAATTGATATATCGTCAAGCAGTATAATTCAAAATGGATCAACAAGTTCTGTAAGTATATTTGATTTCTGTGGCGAACCTACTGTCAATTTAAGCACAAATACAATTGCACAAAATATTAGTAATTCTACAAATGGTACTGTGCTGAAGTTTACAGGAGACACAAAAGCAGGCAATACGACTAATAACACATCTAGTATTTTAAGTAATGCTAGTAGCCTTGAATTAACGAGTAACACAATTGTTGAAAACCAAGCCAATACTATTTTTTTATACGATAAACTTGGTCTGAAATTATTAAGTTTTAATATTCTATCTCATAATATCAGTAGTTATTCGTGTCGCTATCTTCTTGGACCAGCATCAGAAGAAAAATTAACGCAGCTATTATTAGACTATAATGCGCTTACTTTAACGGGGTCTAATAAATGTGATTTGCCTAAAGAGGTGATACCAGATGGAAAACATACAAATTTAAATATAAGTAATATCAATAATTTGCGAACATTATTAAGTAGTTTGCAACCTGCATCTGAAAGTACGGCATTTATGCCACTCTATTATCCAAATAATAATAAAACGACAACAGATCTAGTGGATGTGAGTGCAGCTGAAAGTGATAATTGTGGGTCAAAAGATCAAAGAGGAATCGCACGTATTGTTGATGGTACTTTGTTCTATGATCCTAATGCTCGAAATAGTTGTGATATTGGTTCTGTTGAATTAATGAAATTAACGGCTGGTGATTTAGAGGATTTATCGAATACCTCTATCAAACAAATAATTGATGGTTACAAGGCGCAAATTGAGAGATATGAATTTCTAATCAAAAATCCAGATGATCCTCTATTGCTTACTTCTGATAAGTATAATTTAGAAAAATTTAAAAAATTAAATGAAAATCTAAATAAAAATTTACATTATCGGGCAATTTATATCGATTTAAGTCGATATCAACTACCAATACCTCAAGAGATTGTGCTGAGTGATGGTAGTCACAGAATACAATTTTTTAATAACGAGAATTATATCGTCACAACAGAAGTTCTGGGAACGGGCCAGATTAATGACTCGATTACGAATATCGATGTGGGTGATAAACCAAACATAGTCTGTGAGTGGAATAGTAATCTTGAGCAAATTATTCTTTATAGAAAAGATGATAGCATCACTCAAGCTGGTGATAAGATTTTCTGTAAATATACGATTCAATCGAGAACTGATTCTAGTATTAAATCCTCAGGTTTGATCAAAGCGGCATTCGTCAATGTGGCTCCTGAGGCTAAAAATACATCTGTGACACTAAAATATCAGCAGAATCAAACTGTTTCATTAGATTTATTAAAATTATCTAATGATTTTGGTGATACTGGTGAGGGTGGTAAAGGTCCTGATAATGAACCGAATAAGCCTCAATTCTGGAGAAATGCTGATGGGATTGAATTACCAATACGATTGTCTAATGTTCCAACTAAAAATTTAGTTGTGACTGCTGATCGCCAAGGTGCATGCCCAGAACCTGATCAAAAAGAAACATGTTACGGTGGCAATATTTATATTAAGGAATCTAATACATTCAACCCATTTAACTATTCATTCAATTATCAGGTATATGATGCTGATGGTGCTATTTCTAATACTGCTACAGTAAGTGTTATTAGCACAGCGACCACTACTGATGATACGCGTAATGCAAGTAACAATGGCGGAGGGAGTATTGGGGTGTTTTCAATATTTGGCATAATAGGTTTATTAGCTTACCGTCGTTTTAGAAAATAAAAGATAAAAAAATAGCGCCTTAGGGCGCTATTTTTTTTATATGTTAAAATAATTTTTTAATGTTCTGCATATTTGCTTAGATATTCTTCTCTGATTGATACGCGCTCTTCACTACTGGCATTCTGCATTCTTTTACGCAGGGTGTTGCGTTCTTGAGTATTCATTTTCTGCCACACATCACGCATTTTTTGCTTTTCATCTTCAGGTAGCTGCGTAAACCATTCCATACGCTGTTGTAGTTGCGTGCTTTGGTTGGTTGGTATTTCTTTCAATGTTTGATAGCGTTTAATTAAGAGTTGCTGCTCTTCAGGTGATAGATCTTCCCACGTTTCTTCTGTTGTCGGTTTATTTGGTTTTGAAAAAACCCAAAAACGTTCTGAACTTGCAAAACTTGTTTGCAATAAGCCTAACGTACACACAACAAGTGCTAACTTTTTAGCTGCCATGTGGAACTCGATCCTCGCCAAACGCCATTAACATTTCCATATCTTCGACCATTTGTGGTGAAAGTTTTGGATTTACGATTACTTGATTTTGTGGCTTATCTGCTAAATCTATTGAGTTTGGTAAAACTACAATACCTGTAATTGCAGCGGCCAAAGCAAAACCAGTCATTTTCCAAATACTGTAGTAAGATGTCGGTTTCTTTTGGACCGTATCTAAAACATGATTCATGACCAGCATTTTATTATGATGCTGTTCTTTTGCTAGTTGGTCTAGTTTGGAAGTCACTTGTTTGGTGAACTCATCTTTATTCATCTGATGAACCTCCCGAATGTGGATTTAAATGCTCTAAAGCGATTCTGAGTCCTTGTATTGCACGGTGATAGTGGGTTTTTACACTACCTTCGCTACAATTCATGATTTGAGCTGTAGTGATCGTGTCAAATCCTTCCCATGCTCTTAACATGAATGCTTGTTGTTGACGAACAGGTAATTTATGAATTGCATCCTGAATTTCTTCCATTGTTACTTCTTGATTTAGAAATTCGAATGGATTGGGTGTTGATTCATCAACTACATCAATTAGTTCTTCGTCATCATCTATACTAATTTTTTTAAACAAAGAGAAAGGGCTTGCTCTGCGTGCTTCTTTCCGTCTCCAGTCTTGTAATTTATTGTTTAGAATGGTGTAAAACAGGGGATACCATTCATCCACTGTTTTATCTGAATATGATTTGTGCAATGAGATAAATGCTTCTTGCACTAAATCCATAGCAATGCCTTGTTGACCTTGTGTTGCACTTTCCATCATTACAAGCGCACGACCTGTAACGTCTTGCATAAAAAAGCGAAGACGTTGTTCAACAGTACCTGTATGTGTACCGCTATCGGTTTGAGCCTGTTTAGGTGCTAAATCCATAGAGATGGAAAATCCTGTCATGGATACCCACCATTATTATCAATTCATTATCTATATAACGTTGAAAATGGTGAATGCGTTGACAACTTAAGCAATTATTTTAGCAGTGTAATTGATTTTTTCCGCAAATAAAGCGCATTTAAAGTAAATTAACGTTTTATTGACGTTGGCGGACCATTTCAAAAAAGCAGATTGATCCAGCAATCGCGACATTTAGAGATTCTTGACCACCAGGTTGTGGGATAGTGACAGCTTCTGCATGCTCAAGTGCATAATCAGATACACCTTGACCTTCATTTCCTAAGATCCAGACACAGGTTTGAGTTAAATCTTTTGAATAAAGGCTTGTTGATCGGTGTGAGCTGGTTACAAAAACAGGGATTTCAAATTTTGGAAGAATGTCGGTTAACTGAAAATTTTCAAAACAGTTAACACTAAAATGAGCGCCCATACCTGCACGCAACACACGTGGAGACCAAAGAGATGCTGAACCTTGGGTGCAAATGATTTGTTTTATATTCGCCGCGGCTGCTGAACGAAGCAATGTCCCGACATTCCCAGGATCTTGAACATTTTCTAAGATTAAAGTATCAGCTCTGAAATCGATGGTTTGCGAGGTTTTTGGAAGATCAACAATCGCTAAGCAAGCTAGGGTAGTCCCTAATGTACTCAAATCTTTGTAAAGTACTTCACTTATGATAAAAATATGACCTTGATGTATTTCAATAATTTCTTGCAGCTCAGGATGATCCAAAGCTTGCTCAGTTGTAAATAAAGAAAAGATTTTTCTTTGTTGTTGTAACCAAGATAAACAGAGATGTGTACCTTCTAGAACAGTTTGTTGATGCTTTTTTCGAGCACTATTTAACTCGATTAAACCACGCAAATGTTTGATTTTTGCATTGTCTTTTGATTCTAGAAAGATAACAGCCATAAATAAATTGTCCAAAAGAGCATCATAAGTCTATGACGCTCTGAGTTTTAAGAGAGATTAATGATAGCTAGTTACAAGTTCAACTTCATTTCTCGAACCAATAATAACAGGTACACGTTGATGTAACTCAGTTGGTTGAATATCCATGATGCGAACACGACCTGTCGTTGAAGCTCCGCCTGCTTGTTCAATTAACATGCTCATAGGATTCGCTTCATACATTAAACGTAAACGACCTGCTTTTTTAGGATCTTTTAAATCGTAAGGATATAAGAAGATACCACCGCGACATAAAATGCGATGAATATCCCCAACCATACATGCAACCCAACGCATGTTAAAATCTTTTTCACGTACAGATGTTTTTCCAGCTAAAAGTTCATCAATATAACGTTTTACAGGATTTTCCCAATGACGTTGATTTGATGCATTAATTGCAAACTCTTGAGTGTCTGAAGAAACTTGTACGTTCTCTGTCGTTAATAAATATGTTTGTGTATTTGGATCTAAAGTAAAGAACACAACACCAGCACCAACTGTTAATGCCAACATGGTTGATGGTCCGTAAAGTACATAGCCTGCAGCGACTTGTTCTGTACCTGCTTGCATAAAGTCAGCAGATTGAGTTACCGCATTTTTTGCAGGTAAAATCGAGAAAATTGTACCCACACACATATTAATATCAATGTTGCTTGAACCATCTAAAGGATCAAAAAGTACGAGATATTTACCGTTTTCTTGTGCTGGCGTGAAATCATCTAATTCTTCAGAAGCCAAGCCACCGACTTGTGGGTGTGACTTCAAAGCATCGATTAAATAATCATTTGAAATCACATCTAATTTCTTTTGTGTTTCACCCTGCACATTTTCATTTTCAGCACTACCTAATATTCCTGCTAGAGCGCCTTTTTGAAGTGCTTGATCAATTGTCTTACAAGTGTTTGCAATCGTTTCGATGACTTGTGCCAACTCAGGTGTCAAATTCCCATGTTGTTGTTCTAAGTATTGGGATAAGGTCTGGTTTGACATATTAAATAGCTCCAATTTAGCCGAGTCAAAAGTTGATAAAAATATTTTCGCTATTCTAGATGAGAACGTCCCAAAATAAAAATTATCTTACTTTATTTATGTTGTTTTTATGATTACAAGAATCAGATTACATGCTATGTTGATTGCATACTAAACAGGAGGTTTGGAGAACAACGATGACAACCAAAAATTTTGATGCAACTCCCACGCCAAGCGAACCGATTAGTTTAGAACAAATTTCTAAAGAAAATGTCAAAGATGCTTGGAAAGAGTACGAAGCAAAACCTGAGTATAAAGAGTTTAATAAACATGATTTGATTGAGTCGATGCAATCAGATCATGATAATCGGCAGACTTCGCGAAATGATTAAGAAATAAAAAAGCTCACTGTTAGTGAGCTTTTTTTATTTGTAAGTTTATTTCAATAATGGTGGGACAGCTTCGTAGTTAATTTCAACGCGACGATTTTCTTTCCAAGCCGCTTCATCATGTCCAGTATTGACTGGTGCCTCTTTACCATAGCTTACAGCTTCTAGTTGCTGTGGATTCACACCATTGGTGATCAAGAAACTCTCAACTGCTTTTGCACGACGTTCACCTAAAGCCATGTTGTACTCACGAGTACCTCGTTCATCAGTATGGCCTGTAAGTGCAACTTTAGAGTTTGCATTTGCGACTAGAAACTGTGCATGAGCTTGAAGTGTTTGATAGTCTTCATTTGATAGGTCACTGCTGTCATAGTCGAAGTGAACAACACGTTTAGCCAAGAATGCTTTATTTGCCGCAGTAACACCTTTAGAAGACGCACCTGCAAGATTTTGTGCATTCAATGCAGCATCTTCACTCAATCCTGTTGTGTTCACTGTTGTGGAACCATTTGGTGTATTGCCTGTGGTAATTTCAGCAGCAGGTTTACGGCTTGCACATCCAGTAAATACAAGTGTTGCCGCGATTAAAGGAAGTGTAAGATATTTAATATTCATGAAGTTCTCCAATTAATAAAATTTATTTCGGTGCCCAAGCTGGTTCGCGCACTTCACCTTGCTCACTTGGTAAATTCATACGGAAACGACCATCAGTAGACATGATTGATAAAAGACCTCGACTACCTTCACGAGTTGCGTATACAACCATTTGCCCATTAGGTGAAAAGCTTGGTGATTCGTCTAAGCTTGTTGGTGTCAAAATATTGGTAATACCTGTATTGATATCTTGTAACGCAACTTTATAACTACTTCCGCTAGGGCGGTGTACTAAAGCAATCTTTTTACCATCAGCACTCAGTGTACCACGTGCGTTAAATGCACCTCTAAATGTCAAACGTTTTACAGAACCATCATCAAAACTGTAGCGATATATTTGTGGAGAACCACCACGATCTGAGGTGAAGATAAATGACTTGCCGTCAGGTGCATAGCGTGCTTCGGTATCAATTGCAGAATCATTTGTCATACGCTTAACTTGGCGCGTATTTAGATTCATTTGATAAATTTCGGGATTACCATGCATAGACGCAGTAAATAACATGGATTGCCCATCAGGAGAGAAGCTTGGTGCTCCATTGAGCCCTCTAAAACTTGCTAGAACTTCCCGTTGACCTGTTGCTAAATCTTGTAAGTAAATAGCAGGGCGTTTCGTTTCAAATGAAACATACGCAATTTTCTTTGCATCTGGTGACCATGTTGGTGACAAAATTGGATCACGTGATGACAAGACCGTTTTAGGCTGTTCACCATCAGTATCTGCAATTTGTAATGTATAGCGTTGAGCGGGTGTTGCTTGATTACGAAGTACGTATGCGATACGACCACTAAAATCACCTGCGATACCAGTTAATGCTTGGTAAATTGCATCACTGATCATATGTCCAGCTTGACGAATACGTGAACTCGGTACAGTTAAAACCTCATTCAAGAGATATTGCTGTTTTTGTACGTCATAAAGTTGATAGTGAACTTCAAATGAATTTGCATCAATAGGTTTGATTTGCCCAACAACAACATATGGAACACCAGCATTTTGCCAATCTGCCACTTGAATTTGATTTAATGCAGCCGATGCAGGTAGATTTTTTGATGCACTTGTAAAGCGACCTGAGCGATTTAAATCATTTTCAACAATTGGATAAATTGCATTGTCATTTGTAAAAGGGATGATAGCAATTTTAGGCGCTTGTTCTGGTGCTTTTGCAATTTCTAAATGAAGCTGTGCAAATGCAGAAACAGGGATTGCTGCGCTAATTGCAGTAAATACTGCTAGAGAGATGAGGTGCTTACGAGTCTTATCCATAGTTACAATTACTTGCGTTCGTATTTTTGTGGCTGTTGAATTATTTAGCATAGTTACATGCTTTGTGCTATTAAAAGCGTGTAACGTTAACTATTCATTACTATTTTGCAGTAAAACTTGAAGTAAAGCTTCTTGCTTCACGTCGCGCATCAGGATCTTCAGGCATTGGATAGGGAGCGGCTGCACGAACTGCTGCTTCAATACTAGCTTTCATGTCGGGATCAGAAGAATTAACAATCACAGACATAACTGCACCACTATCATTCAGTGTGACTCGAGCTGTAGCTTTTTGACCAGATGAGCTTAATGGAATATTCCATGCACGTTTGATTTTGTTCTCAAAATCACGCTTAGCTGTTGAGGCAATTTTTTTAGCTTCAGCTTTTTTCTGAGCAGCTTCTTGCTCGGCTTTTTTTGCAGCAGAAGCTTTTGCTTCCTCCGCATCTGCTTTAGCTTTAGCTTCTGCATCGGCTTTACGTTTAGCGTCAGTCTCCGCTTTAGCCTTTGCATCAGCTTCTGTCTTCGCTTTTGCATCAGCTTTACGTTTAGCATCTGCGTCGGCTTTAGCTTTTGCATCTGCATCGGCTTTACGTTTAGCATCAGCATTCGCTTTTGCCTTGGCTTCCGCCTCAGCTTTTGCCTTCGCATCAGCCTCTGCTTTGCGTTTGGCATCTACTTCAGTTTTACGTTTAGCATCAGCGTTCGCTTTTGCCTTAGCTTCAGCATCAGCTTTACGTTTTGCATCTTGTTGGGCTTTTAGCTTTGCGTTCTCGGCAGCTTTTTGTTGTGCTAATTTAGCATCCTGTTCAGCTTTTTGGCGTGCTTTTGCATCAGCTTCTGCTTTTAGATCAGTCTTACGCTTAGCTTCAGCAGTTGCCTTTGCTTCTGCTTCAGATCGTTGTTTTGCTGCTAATGCTTCTGCAGCTTTTCTTTGCTGTTCTACTTGCTTTGCTTGAGCAGCTTCTTCACTCTTACGTTTTTGTTCAGCTAATTTCGCTTGCTGTGCTTGCTCTTGTTTCTCTTTCTCTGCAGCAAGTTGTTGAGGGGTAGGTGTTGGAGGTGTAACAGGAATATTTTCAGGTTGAGTATTATCAACAATAGGACTTAATATTTCATTAGCCTGATTTTCTGAAGTTGTTTCCTGTTCAACCTCTTTAGCTAAGGGTGGTTGAAAGTCTTCAGGTTTTACTAAGACAGTCGTCAGTTTCTTAGGAGGTTCGGGCGGTTTACTTAAACCTAAAAAAAGTAAGCCTACAATAGCAATCGCATGAACTCCAAATGCGAAGCCAAGTGCGATAGCGTTTTGCTTAAATGGTGGCTCGTGAATATTTTTCATAACTTATTTTAAAGGCTCTGTCAGTAAACCCACTTGTGTTAAACCTGCTTCTTGTAGGCTTGCCATCAGTGATACAACTTCACCATAAGGGCGTGATTTTTCACCATTCACGAGAACAGTGAGTTGTTTATTATCTTGTTCGGCTTGTTGTTGTGCCTTCGCTAAAACAGTTTCAAGTTGTTCGAGTGTTAGTGGTTCACTGTCTTTGTAATCTTCATACTGCAAATAGATATTGCCATCTTTACCAATCGTCACCATCGCTGGCATATCTTTAGATTCAATAGGATGATTATTGGCTTGGGGTAAATCAACTTTTATGCCACTGGTAATCATCGGTGCAGTTACCATGAAAATGACCAATAACACTAACATTACATCAATATAAGGGACGACATTCATGTCACTTTTAAGTGGTTTTTTGATGCGCTCGAAACGTCCAGATCGCTGAATTGCCATTATGCATCTTCCTGTGTCGTTCCAATTGATTGACGTTGTAGAAGTGCAATCATTTCCTCAGCAAATAGGGCGCGGTCAGAATAGATACTTTCGCCTTTAGCGGTAAAATGGTTAAACGCAAGTACAGCAGGAATTGCTGCAAATAAACCGATAGCAGTTGCGATTAGTGCTTCGGCAATACCTGGTGCAACCGTGGCTAATGTAACCTGATCAACTGCTGCTAAACCGATGAATGCGTTCATAATCCCCCAAACAGTTCCGAACAAACCGATATAAGGAGCAACTGAGCCGATACTAGCTAAAGAGCCAAGACCAACTTCTAAGCCGCCTTGATCTCTACTTAAACCTACACGAAGAATACGCTCTGTACCTTCAATCGTTTGTGTAGTATCAGCTTTGCGCTTCTGTAATTTTAAAAACTCACCTAAGCCCTGATAGAAAATATCTTCAAGACCACGACGCTTTGAGTTTAATTGGGCATTATTATAAAGCGTATTTAATTCGGCACCTGACCAAAACATTTTTTGAAAATGCTCGTCATCTTGTTCTGCTTTTTTGAAACCCATATGCAATTTTGCAATCAAATACCAGCTATAAATAGAAGCGAGTAATAAGATCAGCATCACCAATTGTACGACAGGGCTTGCTTGTAAAATCAGGTCAGAGATATGCAGAGAAGATTCTAAATTTGTTGCCATAAGTTAAGTGCCGAAAGTTTATTTTTAGTCCTGTGCTAATTCTTTTTGAATCAGATCACGAATTTCGTCAGGAAGTCGACGTGGCATCATGTCTTTATTCAAACATGCCAACGTAACCTCACCTGAAGCCAGCAAGATTTCACCACGATAAATATTTTGTTGCAACACAAAAGATGCGGCTTTACACGAAATAACACGTGCTGTAACGGTAATTAAATCATCCATTAATATTGGACGTACATATTTCACCTGAATTTGGTGAACCACAAAATTGTAATCCTCTTGGTGCCAATAATGATCAACGCCAGCTGCTCTTAGCCATTCTGTTCGAGTACGCTCCATATAGCGGATATGATTGGCATGATAGACGATACCGCCTGCATCTGTATCTTCAATATAAACGCGAATGTTGAATTCAAAATGATTTGCCATTTCTTTTACCTATTGGTTTCGTACTGGGAGCGATGAGGGAATGATATGTTCTCGATGAGACTAAGGAAATAGTAATAAATAACATATTCTTGATGCGCATAAAAAAAGCCCTAACATGTAGGGCTTGATCGAAAAGACAATTATTTAAGGTTAATTGAGTTCATCCCATTCAACTGTTTTAGGGAATCCAATTACTGTTATACCATCTGCATATGCACTGATTAAAGCCTTGTAATTGCTCGTGTTTGAAATCTTAATTGTATTTTTTATATTGTTAGTGTCTTCAATCATAATTTCAGCAAAATTAGGATAGAAAGCTATTTTATCTGTATCATTTTCAAATCTGACATCACTTTTGAAATTGACTGAGAAAAATTTACTTTCAGGAGTACCTTGAATATTTCCTAGTGCAGTAAGCATAAGAATATTCACATTGAGTTGATAATTATTAATCATCAACTGTTGCGTTTTTTTGGTTTCATCATCAAATACACTTAGTACCATTTCTTTGATTTGATATTGAGTAGTGGCTTGGTTGTATTTACTGACAAAGTCACCATTGAAAGTAATACTCGAATCACTTGGTGGAATGATTTTGAAGTTCTTTAATGAGGTCTCGTAACGTGCAGAATCTGCCGATGATATTACTTTGCTATTTACGGATCCAGAGATGGTGAAAATACCTAAGCGAGTTATAGAGCTGCTGTCATCATTTATATAATCCATAAACTCACAGTCATTGAATGTAATGCTCTTGTCGCTATTTTTTGTAAATGAGCCTTTTGAACATCTAAAGTTATTACCAGCATAAATGCCATAATAAATATGGGGCTTAGGAAGTTAAAGAGGATTGTTACGGAGTAATTTAAGCAAATCGAGATATAAATTACCGTTCCGATGATTG
>NZ_MELG01000072.1:0-10016 GCF_001767535.1 Acinetobacter sp. GWC1_38_13
CAATTGGTTGTGCGGTAGATTTTGTGTGTAGGCTTCTTCATTTGAAAATTATATCGCTGAAAAAGCCTTTACAGATAGGTTTGTGCAACAAAGCCCAGGTAAACTGATTTAGTTTTTCTTTTTGAATAAAAATGTAAGAATGGTAAGTCTTACATTTTTCAACCTAATATAGTTTATTAAAATGAATAACTTAGGTGTGATATTTGTTTTTAGGATTAGAAAAAAACTATAAAAATAGCAACTTGTCTGAGTTTTGATTTTTATTGAAGGTACATATAGTGAGAAATAGTTTCACTAAGTTTTCTAACGTTTTATTAGTCTCTAGTTTGAGTATCTATTCAAATGCTGCAGATTATAAACCACAACGGTTAGACGAGAAAAAAATATATAGTAATAGTGAGTATGATCTGAATAGTGTATATTCAGATATAAAAGGCTATATCAGTGATAATAAAAACGAAGTTAAGTATCTTGTTGATACTCAACGCTCTTGGTTGAAAAATAGAAATTTAAAATGTAATTTTAATGGAAAAGAAGCAAATTATGAAAACTATAAATGTCTAAGTGATTTTAATAATTCAAAAATTAAAGATTTAAGAAAGTCATATTTAAATTTTGATAGCTTGGAACGGAACTTAATAAAACCATTTAAGTATCAAGATGGTATTATAAAAGAGTTAGAAGTAGGTGGTTGTTATTGTGATGAAAGTATAATTAAGATTTTGAAAAACAAGATATATATATCAGGCTTGTGATCAAAAATTAAATGAACCACGTATATATAATATTGTTGGTAAGAAAAAAGACGAATTTTCTGTAGAGTATCAAATTGATACAAATAATAATAAAGTACCAGAATTTAATTTAGTTTTTGTCACTAATGGAAAAAATGTTTGGAATATTGTTCCTAAGGTTTTTAGAAAAGAAGATTTATTGAATTTAAATTTTACAATTGGCTATACAACTGATGAAAATTTGAAAAACAATAAAATTGATTGCAGCGATTATGAGGAGTAATGCTCTAAATTTAGATTTTTTTTACCTAAGATACAGTGAATTTTATGATTAGAATTACAGTTAAACAAAATTAATCTGAATATTTAATCTCAAAAATCTAAAAAAAGCTCAGCTATACAGCTGAGCTTTTTTACTTTTATGTCTCAACAATCCCTTCTAAATCATCAAAGGTATAATTGTTGGGTACATTAATCATATGTGTTTGAACACCTTCTTCAACGACTTCCCCAACTTCTGGATAAAGCCATCTTGTGATTTGCTCAGCAACACTCGAATGGTATTGAATTTCAAAATGATTCAAACCATAGAAAACAGCTTTATGTGTATCTGGTAATTTAAGCTGAAAACGAGGGTTCGGATGTTCACCAAGAGCACTTTTAACACTGACGAGATAATCACCTATCACTTTAAGTGCTTTATTTTTAACTTTCTCAAATTCTAATGTTCCAGCAATCAGGAATGTGTTGATATGAGATGGTAATGGTGCAGGTTTACGATTGTCGTCCGCGAAGCCGATACGCGCATCATTATGTTCCCAGTCATCATCACGAACACTACCATATCGTAGATCGAGTATCCCATTACTGCGTACATTTACTAATTGACCGATCAGGCTGATAAAAGGGAATGCCCCTAATTTGTCTTGTAAGACAAAACCAAATCGTTCCAGTACGGCACCGTGATGTGGGGAACCGATACATACGAGATTTTCTACCATATGTACCCATTGATGTAGATTTTGTTTGCCATAGAAAAGCGCACTGCGTGAAACCAGTCCACCCATACTATGTCCGATCAAATCGATACTGGTAATACGAGGGTTTCTCTGGATCAAATCTTCTAATACGTTGGCAAAA
Organism: Acinetobacter sp. GWC1_38_13; assembly: GCF_001767535.1. Taxonomy (NCBI): domain Bacteria; kingdom Pseudomonadati; phylum Pseudomonadota; class Gammaproteobacteria; order Moraxellales; family Moraxellaceae; genus Acinetobacter; species Acinetobacter sp. GWC1_38_13. The sequence goes on from NZ_MELG01000072.1 coordinate 1,875, forward strand.
CTGCGACCATTTGCAGAGATTCGACGACCTGTATTGTAATTTAAATACAGCATCGTGTTATTGTCACGCTGAGCAAGTAAACGCTCACCGATTCCGCCATAACGATGATTTGACCAACTCAAATGGTTCATACATAAACCATGTGTGAGTATTACGATACGCCCAGTAAGTTCACCTTGCTGTAATGATCCATAGTGATCATATAACACCATCGGTAATGCGATGGGGTTATGTTGTTTTAGGAAGAAATCCCCAAAAATCCCATTCAATGCACCTACAACAAAATGAAGGCTTGGCGTTAATGGTTTATCGTGTAGAACTGGAAATTTTTCAACGATATGACGCAGACTAGGAGCCAGAAAGCTACTCCCGTATTTTTGAATAGCATCATATGAAAATTGATAGAATTTCTGTAATTGTGGATGTTTCTGTAATTTTTTGGCTTTTTGTGCACTTAAACCGAGCGTAGTCCTTAACACTTCAGTTTGAATTAATTGCACCAGTTCATGAACACCACTCAAACTTGTGCTCACTAATTGTGCCAAACCTTCCAAAACATCTGCCTGACTTGGGGGCGTACTGTCCCATTTGCAGTAGGTTTCATGCAGAGGTGTTAAACTTGGCATATTATTTTTCCCCATCCTTGATATATATACCGAAGGTTTGAAGTTATTAACTTAACATTGTTTAGATAAACTACAACAAACTCTTACATCTTATGTCTTTCAGAACTAATTTTTTTAGAATACTGATGAATGGAATTCAGTATCGTTTTTTGTGTCAGACAATATCGAGCTTAAATGTAATTTATATTGTTATATGTTTAATCATTACGCAAAATAATGTGATTTATTTCACAATAAGTCAAGCACTTGTCTAATTTGGTGCATATGCAAATTATCTATTTACATGGTTTTAGAAGCAGCCCACTGTCAAAAAAAGGGCAAGAGCTGTATCAATATTGTGCAAATCACGATCATATTCACGTGCATTTGCCCGATTTGAATCAACCACCTGAAGTGGTCTTAAAATACGTTTCTAATTTAATCGAAAGTTTACCGCTCGATCAAGTTGTCTTGGTCGGTAGCAGTTTGGGTGGATTCTATGCGACATATTTTGTCGCCAAATATGATTGTCCTGCTGTACTGATCAATCCTGCTATGCAACCATGGCAACTCTTTCAAGAATTGTTCGGTATTGAGCAAATCCCACTCAAAGTCACGGAATCATGGACGCTTGATCACGATCAATTGCAGCAATTACAATCAATTGCTGATACGAAACCAGAACAGGCTGATAAAATTCTCGTGCTGTTGCAACAAGATGATGAAGTCTTGGATTATCGTCAGGCACAACGCTATTATAGTGCCCTACATCCATCTGCATTGATATTAACGGATGTGGGTGGTAATCATGCAATGGATGATTTCAAAGACAAATTACCCTTAGTACTCGAATTTTTGTCGGCAGGCATATAAAAAGGAAGTCAGATCAAGTGACACAATACACGGCACAATCCCTCGAAGTTCTTTCTGGTTTAGATCCTGTTCGTCGTCGTCCAGGGATGTATACAGATACCTCACGCCCAAACCATTTGGCGCAAGAGGTAATTGATAATGCTGTCGATGAGGCGCTGGCAGGGCATGCCGACCAAATTTGTGTGACGGTCTATGAGGATGGTTCGTTGTCAGTTGAAGACAATGGTCGAGGTATGCCTGTCGATATCCATCCAGAGTATGGTCAAAGTGGTATCGAAATCATTCTGACCAAGCTACATGCAGGTGGTAAGTTCAGTACTGATAACTATCAGTTTTCAGGTGGTTTGCACGGTGTTGGTATTTCTGTGGTTAATGCTTTATCTACACGGGTTGAAGTCGCTGTACAACGTCAGGGTAACTTGTATCAAATGGCATTTGAGCAAGGTGAGCCTGTTGCGCCATTGTCTGTGTTAGAAGGTAAAGTTGCGAAACGTGCGACAGGGACAACTGTTCGTTTCTGGCCAGAGGCTAAATATTTCGATAGTCCTAAGTTTGCATTGAAAGCGCTGAAACATAATTTAAAAGCCAAAGCTGTATTGGCGGCAGGCTTAAAAATTATTTATGACGATAAAATCAATAATGAAAAAATCGAATGGCAGTTCGAAAATGGTCTCGTTGACTATTTAATGGATGAATTGGAAGATCGAGAGATTTTACCAGCACCTGCTTTTGTGAGTAGTGGACAAGCAGAAAGAGCCGCGTGCGAATTTGCAATTTGCTGGAATGTTGAGGGTGGTGAACAGATTCAAGAAAGTTATGTCAACTTGATTCCAACTGCGCAAGGCGGTACGCATGTGAATGGATTGCGTTCGGGGGTCACGGAGGCTTTACGCGAGTTCTGTGAATTACGTAATTTATTACCGCGTAATATGAAACTTTCGGCAGAAGATGTCTGGGATGGGGTGAATTTCATCCTATCTTTAAAATTCCAAGAGCCACAATTTTCAGGACAAACCAAAGAGCGTCTCTCGAGTCGTGAAGCTTCGAATATTGTGCTCAATATTGCCAAAGATGCGTTTGCGTTATGGTTAAACCAACATGCTGAGATCGCAACTCAACTAGCTGAAATGGCAATCGCCAAAGCAGGTCGTCGTTTAAAAGCAGCTAAGAAAGTCGAACGTAAGAAGATTGTGGCTGGTCCAGCATTACCTGGAAAATTAGCAGATTGTGTTGGTTTAACACGTGAAGACAGTGAGCTGTTTATTGTCGAAGGGGATTCCGCAGGCGGCAGTGCTAAACAAGCGCGGGACAAAAATTTCCAAGCGATTATGCCGATTCGTGGAAAAATCCTAAATACTTGGGAAGTCTCTTCGGATGAGGTCTTGGCATCTCAGGAAGTCCATGACATTGCGATTGCGATTGGTGTTGATCCAGGTAGTGATGATTTGTCTGAACTACGTTATGGCAAAATCTGTATCCTTGCCGATGCGGACTCAGATGGTCTACATATCGCAACTTTACTCTGTGCATTGTTTGTGAAACATTTTCCAGCCTTAGTTGAGGACGGTCATTTATTTGTCGCGATGCCACCGCTTTATCGTATTGATATTGGCAAAGATGTGCACTATGCCCTAGATGATGATGAGTTAGAGGCAATTCTGAAAAAAGTAAAAGGTAATAAAAATCCACAAATCACTCGATTTAAAGGTCTGGGTGAAATGAATGCCAGTCAATTACGTGAAACCACGATGGATCCAAATACACGTCGTTTGGTGCAACTGGATCTAGATGATGCACATTTAACTGCAGGTTTGTTAGACAAGTTACTCGCGAAAAAAAGAGCGGCTGATCGTAAACACTGGTTAGAGCAGAAAGGTAATTTGGCGGATATTGTGGTTTGATTTGAATCGACTTTTTGCATAGCCCAGTTGATCTGGGCTTTTTTTATGCCTTTTTAAAAAATGTAAATTCATAAGCTGAAAAACAAACATGGAATGCTATTTACTTTTTATCTCTTGGTAAAATTTTATCTAACATTTGAAGCGTATTGATCAAAATAGCTTGTTTGTTTCTAAGATTTTAAAATTCAAATATATCAAATCTTTAAATGATAATAGTGAAAATAGAATGAAGCGTTTTTTAAGTATTTTTTTCCCAATTCTGTTTAGTAATACGATTTTTATTATGAGTGGTGTTATTGATACCGCATTTTTATCTCACTATAGCCATGTGCATTTAACGGCTTTATCGGTTTCTCTCTCAGTTTATATGATTGTTTTTGTGGTGGGCTACGGATTACTACAAGAAATGTTTCAAATCCTCGCAGAAGAAAAAGGGCGGGAAATCAATCAACAAAAATTAACTAACGTCGTGAGTTTGGCCGTATTAATCGCAGCTGTGTTTAGTATTGTTGCGATTGTTTTGATCAACAATACCGAGCATTTATTAACCTTTTTTCAAGCATCAGATACCGTCCTGTTATTGGTTAAAAATTGTTTGATGATTTTTTCAGTCGATCTAGTGGTTCGGCTATGTTGCCGTATCTTAACCATACAAATACAGGTTTTAGATCGTCCAATTATCGCAACTTATATAGGCGTAATTTTTTTATTGATTAAGTTGCCTCTGTCCTATGTTTTGATCAACGGTGTAGCGTACTTTGATATTGCACCTTGGGGTGTCTATGGCGCCGTATTTTCGACATTGCTTGGGGATAGCGTGATGTTGATATTGTTATACGGTTATATACGTGGCAAAGCTATTTTTAAACTTGATCTGAGTCACTTTTCTTTCAATCATGAGTTGTTGATTCGTTTTCTTCGAATTGGAATACCCACCGCTCTCATGATCGTGATTGATGTGATTGCTTTCATGGCGATTTCGATTTTAGCATTACCACTTGGTAGTATCGTGATTGCTTCACATCAAGTGGTCGCTAGTATTTGTTCCATGCTATATATTTTACCTGCCGCATTTTCTGTTGCATTCAGTTTGATGTTATCTGAAAAAATTGGCGCTCAACAGAAACAAGTTGCTTTGCTTTGGTCAAAAAAAGCCTTTCTGCTTATCTTTATTTTTGCCGTCACTTTATGCAGTGTATTACTGCTTATTCGAGATAAGTTCATTTCTCTATTTACCCAAGACTTAGCAGTTATTCAAATCACGACCTCCCTCTTTATCCTCGGAATCTTGTTTCATTTAGCAGATGCAATGTTATGTATTTTTGCAACGGTATTACGCTGTTGGGGCATAACGATTGTGCCAAGCATGATTTATAGCACTTCATTGTTGATCTTTGGTTTAGGCAGTGGACAGCTATTGGCATATTGGGGAATGGATTGGTGGATCTTTGAAACTACTCCATTGGGTATTGATGGGTTTTGGATTGCTTTAATTGGGTCGTATAGCTTAGCTGTCACCATGTGTGCTTTATGTTTTAAATACCGAAATGCCACTTGGATTCGTTGAAACAATCTGATTTTTTGAATCTTCTGGATCAAAAAGTTAAATATTCTTTATCTGAGCAAGGTATGAATTTTCTATTTTGCCTAATTGTGCTTCATTTTAGTTCAGCATGTATTTTTTGTATGCAATGTTGTATACAAGATTGGATTTTTTTCTACTAGTTTGAATTAATTTTATTATAAAACAATATCTTGTTGTGTTGGCACAGATATTGAATAACTCCATTCAGTAAAAATCAGAAGATCAACCTGTGGAGAACAAAGATGCAAAATAAATTGATGTCGATGTCTGTACTTATGGCAGCGATGATGGGGGTAGGACTGGTCGGTTGCTCAAAACCAGCAGAGAAAACAGAACAAACAAAAACTGAAGCAAAAACAGCACCAGCAGAAAGTGGCGACACCATTAAAGTGGGGATTCTGCATTCCCTTTCGGGCACGATGGCGATTTCTGAAACTTCCCTGAAAGATACAGCATTGATGACTATTAATGAAATCAATGCCAATGGTGGTGTACTCGGTAAAAAATTAGAACCTGTTATCGTTGATCCAGCATCAGATTGGCCGTTATTTGCTGAGAAAGCTCGCCAGTTAATTACTCAGGACAAAGTCGCTGTTATTTTCGGTTGCTGGACATCAGTATCACGTAAGTCGGTTCTTCCTGTGGTTGAAGAGTTGAATGGTTTACTGTTCTATCCAGTTCAATATGAAGGTCAGGAACAATCAAAAAATATTTTCTATACAGGCGCAGCACCGAATCAGCAAGCCATTCCTGCGGTGGAATATTTAATGGGTGATGAGGGCGGTAAAGCACAACGTTTTGTTTTACTCGGTACAGATTACGTCTACCCACGAACAACCAATAAAATCTTACGTGCATTCCTGAAGTCTAAAGGTGTTGCCGATGCAGACATCATGGAAGAGTACACACCGTTTGGTCATAGTAATTATCAAACCATTGTTGCCAATATCAAGAAATTCTCCGCAGGTAAAAAGACTGCGGTGATCTCCACCATCAATGGCGATTCCAATGTTCCTTTCTATCGTGAGCTTGGTAACCAAGGTATTAAAGCGGCTGATATTCCAGTGATGGCTTTCTCAGTTGGCGAAGAAGAATTACGTGGAATTGATACCAAACCATTGGTGGGTCATTTAGCGGCATGGAACTATTTCATGTCAGTTAAAAATCCGAAAAACACTGAGTTTGTGAATAAATTCAAGCAATATGCAGTGGAATACAAGCTTCCAAATGCCGACAAAGTTGTGACCAACGATCCGATGGAAGCGACTTATGTTGGTATCAATATGTGGAAACAAGCGGTCGAAAAAGCAGGTTCTACAGAGGTTGATAAAGTTCGTGATGCAATGGCAGGTCAAACTTTTGCAGCACCATCGGGTTATACCCTCAAAATGGATGAAACCAATCACCATTTACATAAGCCTGTGATGATTGGGCAAATTCGTGGTGATGGGCAATTTGATGTTGTTTATAAAACGCCTCAAACCATCAAAGCTGAGCCTTGGAGCCCATATATTCCTAAATAATTTTCCTATGCAACCTGCTGTTTCGGCAGTAGGTTTTTCTTAGTTTTATTTCTTGTTGATTGGTTTAAATAGAAAATATAAGGGGAGTCTTATGGCGAAACACTATGTTTTGGCAATGCTCTGCATCATGGCACAGATCATGTTTAATCCTGCATGGGCAGAAGTTACTTCACCAACAATTGTGACGTCTACAACTTCTCAGGATGCCATCCAAACTTTTGTTAAATCTGACTTTGCTACTCGTCGTGCCATGTTGAATCAATGGCCAGCCAGTATTGAGCAACTCGATCAGTTGGTGGCATATATTGATCAAAATGAGTTATATACTGATAGCGCAGGCAATACTTATATTCTAAAAAACGATGAAAAATTATTAAGTTACCCACAACTACAAGTCATCGAAACTTGGCCTTCAGACTTGTCTCAAGTGACTTTGGTCAATACCTTGCGTAAGGCACTGAACTTTGGACAAGCCAAAGTTAAATTGAATTCTGATGATGCATCACAACGTTTAGCCGCTGTTGATATTTTAGAAAATAACTTGGATGAGCTTGATGTAGCAACGATCAAACAACTCTATCTCAATGAAAAAAGTGAAGGTGTTAAAGCCCGTTTAGCGCAACTGAAAGCTCGTTTAGATTTTAACAGTTCAGATGAATTCACCAAGATCGAAGCAGTAAAAGTTTTGGCGGATTCAAATCGTCCAGATGTATTGGCATTAATCAATCAAAGTTTAGAACAACCACAAAATAATCCCGCATTGAAAGCAGCTTTAGTTGAAGCACAAAATAAAATTAAAACGCGTATTCAAATCAGTGAATGGTCAGGCCATGTATTTTCAGGTTTAAGTACGGCCAGCATTTTGCTGCTTGCAGCACTTGGCTTAGCCATTACCTATGGTTTGCTTGGTGTCATCAATATGGCACATGGTGAACTCATCATGATCGGTGCTTATACCACTTACGTCATTCAAAGTTTTTTTAAAACCCATTTTGCAGGCTTGGTTGATTGGTATTTATTGGCAGCGATTCCTGCTGCATTTCTGGTGAGTGCGCTGATTGGTATGTTGATTGAACGCACGGTGATTCGCCCGTTGTATGGTCGCCAATTGGAAACATTATTGGCAACCTTTGGGGTGAGCTTAATCTTGATGCAATCGGTTCGCATGATCTTTGGTGCACAGAATGTTGAAGTGTCGAATGTCGCATGGCTTAGTGGTGGTATTGCCCTAACGCCAAGCCTGATGTTGCCATATAACCGTATTGCGATTATTGGTTTTACTGTGGCGGTCTTACTGCTTCTAGTTTTCTTATTGAACAAAACCCGTTTCGGATTATTTGTTCGTGCTGTGACACAAAACCGTCAAATGGCGCGTGCCGTGGGCATTCGATCTGCACGTATCGATATGCTGGCATTTGGCTTAGGTTCAGGTTTAGCTGGTCTTGCAGGTTGTGCGTTAGCACAAGTAGGGAATGTCGGGCCTGACCTCGGACAAAACTACATTATTGATGCCTTCCTTGTTGTCGTCGTCGGTGGTGTGGGGCAAGTGTGGGGTGCTGTACTTGCAGCCTTAGGTTTAGGGATTAGCGGTACAGTTCTAGAGATTGGTCTAGGTGCAGTTTTAGCAAAAATTATTCTCTTGGTTCTTGTGATTT
>NZ_MELG01000073.1:0-9334 GCF_001767535.1 Acinetobacter sp. GWC1_38_13
CATCGGTATCAATCACGACCACATCACCTTTACGTTGTGGGATCGTGACTGGAACGATTTCTTGTTTAAAAAAGCCTTTGGCTTGTGCTGCTGCAGTCCGTTGTTGGCTGTTTAGGGCAAACTGGTCTTGATCGATCCGATTAATCTTAAATTGCTCTGCCACGTTTTCCGCAGTTTGTGGCATGGTGTCTACACCATAGATTTCTTTGAGCTTTGGATTGATAAAACGCCATCCCATGGTGGTGTCTTCAATCTTTTGACTACGACCAAAAGCACTGTCCGATTTACCCATCACATAGGGTGCACGGCTCATACTCTCGACACCACCCGCAATGATGAGATTTGCTTCACCTACTTTAATCGCACGTGCAGCCATGGCAATCGCATCTAAGGATGAACCACATAAACGGTTCACTGTGGTTGCAGGGACTTGATACGGCAAGCCAGCCAATAATGCGGACATACGTCCCACATTACGGTTGTCTTCACCCGCTTGATTGGCACAGCCATAGATCACATCATCCACCTGTTGCCAATCGACCGTTGGATTACGTTGCATTAAGGCTTGAATTGGAACTGCACCAAGGTCATCTGCACGTACAGGGGCTAAACCACCTGCATAACGACCGAATGGGGTACGAATCGCATCAATGATGTATGCATTTTTCATAGTCTTACACTTCCATATTTCAATCTGTTGGGACCACTGCCACAAATTACGGGTTCAGTCATACTTCCTTTGCGTAGGCAATGCCTCACTTTTGACAGGGCAAAAGTGACAAAACCCATTGTTGAACAGAGGAGACTTCCTTGCCTCCCTGTCCAACGGGCGACATCCATGTCGCCTGTCACGATAGTTAACTACGGGAAAAAATCTAAATATAAGTGAGTAAAAAACTGCATTTAAATCATTCCAATCAGTATTTCGCGGTGGCGACATGGATGTCGCCTCGTTACTCAGCACAACACGGATGTTGTGTCTGAGTAACAAAGGATTTTTGTTACTTTTTATCCTTAAAAAGTAAGATGCCGCCTATACAAAAAGCTTTTGCTTTAACCCGTAATTAGTTGCTGGTAAACATTAACCCTGTGTCGCATCAATCAATTGAGCACCCGTCAAAGCCTGCAGCTCTTCAAAGCTTAGACCATCCACTTTCTCAATCACTTTTAAACCTTCTGTGGTCACATCAATCACACACAGATCGGTATAGATACGATCAACACATTTCAGACCCGTTGCAGGATAAGATAAGGTTTCAACAATCTTCGGTTCACCTTGTTTGGTGACATGATCGGTGGTGATAAACACTTTCTTTGCACCTACAGCCAAATCCATTGCACCACCCACAGCAGGAATCGCATCGGCTGCACCCGTATGCCAATTGGCAAGATCACCGTTGGCTGCGACTTGGAACGCACCGAGTACCGCAATATCCAGATGACCACCACGCATCATGGCAAAGGAATCCCCGTGATGGAAAAAGCATCCCCCTGTGAGCATTGTCACATATTCTTTGCCTGCATTAATCAGCTCAGGATCTTCTTCACCTTTGACTGGTGGTGGACCAAATGCCAATAAACCATTTTCAGAATGCAGAAAGACATCTTTATCAGCAGGTAAGTAATTTGAAATCTTAGTCGGTAAGCCAATACCTAAATTGACATAGGCACCATCAGGAATATCTTGTGCAACACGTTCTGCAATTTGATCACGGCTGAGTTTTTGATAGCTCATTGTTATTCTCCTTATTGCACAGCGACAGGTGATGTTGCTTTAACAGCAACCACATGCTGGACAAAAATCCCTGGGGTAATAATGTGTTCAGGATCAAGCTGACCGAGTTCTACTACTTCAGAAACTTGAGCGATGGTGACATCTGCAGCCATGGCCATGATTGGTCCAAAGTTACGTGCCGATTTATTAAAAACTAAATTGCCCCAACGATCGCCTTTGTGAGCTTTGATTAAGGCAAAGTCAGCTTTGATTGGATATTCCAGTACATAGTCTTTGCCATCGATATGACGGGTTTCTTTGCCTTCTGCCAATAATGTTCCGAAGCCAGTCGGTGTAAATACCGCCCCTAATCCCATCCCAGCAGCTTGGATACGGCAAGCGAGATTGCCTTGTGGCACGAGTTCTAATTCGATCTTGCCTGCATGATAAAGTTCATCGAACACCCATGAATCAGACTGACGAGGGAAAGAGCAGATGATTTTACGGACTGCGCCTGTTTTTAGGAGTTTGGCAAGACCATAATCGCCATTGCCTGCATTATTATTGACGATGACAAGGTCTTTAACCCCGAGTTCAATCAGAGCATCGATGAGTTCAGCAGGTTGTCCTGCGGTTCCAAAACCACCAATCATAATGGTTGAGCCATCTTGGATTTGGGAGAGTGCTTCAACCAGTGAAGCTTGTGATTTGTCGATCATAATAAATTCATCCTACAATCAAGTCTTGCTGATCTGTTTTTCAGAAGATGACTGGGTCATCACAGTATTTGGGTGGGTGTGAGGATTTAAAAGAATCTGGGCGATAACACCGATACAGATGTCCCAAAAAACTGAGCTAAGTCCAAGAAAGTGCATTCCTGAAACCGTTGCAAGAAATGTGATTAATGCTGCATCGCGCTGATGATCATCTTTCATCGCAATCATGACATTTGTCCCGATCGCCCCAAGCAGAGCTAATCCTGCTAAAGCTGCGATGAGTTCTTTGGGAAGAAGGCTAAAGAGCATGACGATACTGCCAGCAAATAAGCCGCCTAAAATATAAAAAATACCGTTCGCAACACCTGCGATATAACGCTTCTCTTTGAGTTCATGAGCATCTTTACCCATACATAGAGCAGCAGTAATTGCAGCAAGTACAATCGTAATTCCACCTACACATGCGACTGCGAGTGAAGCGATGCTTGATGCTGTAATAATCGGTTTAGCAGGGGTGTCATAGCCACTCAGTTTCATAATTGCCATACCTGGCAAAAACTGTCCTGTCAGACTCACAAGAATTAAAGGTAAAGCCAAGTTAAATGTAGAGTGCCAAGTCCATTCTGGATAAATGAAATGAGGAATAGCAAAACTAAACTGCATTTCAACATGATTCATTTTTCCTAAAACTAAGCTGAGTGAAACACCACACAACAAAACCCACAGCATGGTATAACGAGGTGAATAACGTTTTGCTAATAAATAACAAAGCAACATGCTAAAAACGATCAAAGGCATGGAATCAGTTGCTACAAATAATCCGAGGCCAAATTGAAATAAAATCCCTGCCATCATGCCTGCTGCGATTCCTTGAGGAATCCATTTCAGCAATTTGTCAAAATATCCTGTCGCTCCAACTATAAAAATAACAATCGCTGAAGTGATATAAGCTGCAACAACTTCATTCAAAGAGATATTTGGAAATAGTGAAACCAATAATGCCGTACCAGGAGCTGACCATGCTGTGATGACAGGTGTTTTATAACGAATTGAAAGATAGATTCCAGCAACAGCAGCACCAATTGATATGCCCCAAATCCATGAAATCATCATTTCTGTTGAGATATTGGCTTTTTGTGCTGCTTGGAAAAAGATAATAAGCGGACCAGAATATGAAATCAGAACCGCTAAAAATCCTGCAATAGTTGCTGAAATAGACCAATCATTTTTTAAACTCGTCAACAGGTTAGTCATAGCGCCTCCTTGCAAGATTTCCTGCTGTTTAGATCAGAATTACCCCTGATCACCACCACCAACTGCAATTACACTGCCAGTCATATAAGACGACTCTCCAGATGCTAGAAAAAGAATGGCGTTTACCTGTTCATCGATAGTTCCATATCGTCCCATCAAACTTCTTTCTTTGGTTTGATCTACAACCTGTTGCATCCAAACTTTTTCATCTTCGCTAAGTGGAATTGAATTACGAGGTACTTTACGTGGTGGAGCGTCTGTTCCACCCGTAGCAATCGCATTCACTCTGATGCCATTTTTGGCATGCTCAAAAGCCAACGATGCGGTAAGTGCATTTACACCACCTTTAGCTGCCGAATATGGAATGCGATTGATACCACGGGTAGCGATAGACGATACGTTGACGATGACCCCATATTGATGATTCAACATTTCAGGTAGAACTGCACGACAACACCATAAAGTTGGAAACAGAGAACGATTGATTTCCTTGATAATTTGCTCTTCGCTAAATTCATCAAAGGGTTTCATCCAGATCGCACCGCCAACATTATTGATGAGTACATCTACTCGGCCAAACTCCTGAATGGCTTTATGTACAACAGCTTGGGCACCATCATAGCGCTCTAAATCAGCTTGTACTGTGATTGCATGACCACCTGTGCTACGGATTTCTGAAGCAACTTCATCGACCAACTCTGAACGATCGGCTAAAACCACATATCCATTTTCAGCGGCTACCCGAATTGCAACGCTACGTCCAATCCCTTGAGCAGCACCCGTTACGATGACGATTTTGTTCTTAAATCTATCTTGAAATATCATGCTGATCTCCGATTTGATTAATTTGCAGAAAATTTTTCAAATAAGAAATTGGCAGGTTTAATTCCTTCTTGATCTAACCAACTACGAACAGCTTCAACCATTGGTACTGGCCCACAGAGGTATACGTCAACATCACCATTGTTAAGCCAATCATTTTCAATATGACCTGTTACATAGCCTTTGCGCTCATGTTGACTTTCAGGATGTGCAACAACCGTTCGATATTCAAACCAAGCATACTTACTTTGCAATTCATCTAACTTTTCTATTGCGACAAGATCAAAGTCATTTGTCACACCGAAAACTAAACGAATAGGGTGATCTGAACCCTTTTCTTCAAGTACTTGAAGCATTGACATAAATGGGGCAATACCAGTTCCACCTGCGAGCATCAAAACGGGTCTAGTGACATGACGTAAGTAGAAGCTTCCAAATGGACCTGTGAAGTGCATTTTGTCACCAGCTTTTGCATTCTTACTCAAAAATTCGCTCATTTGACCATTTGGGACATTACGCACCACAAAACCCGTTAAACGATTGCCTGGTTTTGAACTAAATGAATATGAACGTGTTTCAGATGTTCCTGGAATACCAACATTTACATATTGACCAGCTAAGAAGTGAATTTCAGGTTGACCATCATCTAGTTGAATATCAAATGTAATCGTTGAGTCAGATAGGTTTTCGACACGTGATAAAGTGCCTTGAAAGCTATGAATTTCAGTTTTACAAACATCAGATGATGCTTGAATTTGGAAAACTGCATCCGAAGTAGGACGACACTGGCAAGCAAGTATGTAGCCTTGTTCAGCCTCTTCTGGTGTTAAAGCATCTTCGATATAAGTTTCTTCTGGCATATTATAACTACCAGATTCACAGAATGCACGACATGTACCACATGCACCATCTCGGCAATCCAAAGGGATATTGATCTTCTGACGATAGGCTGCGTCAGATAAAGTTTCACCTTGTGTAACTGTAATAAAACGGGTCACACCATCTTCAAATTGAAGTGCTACATTATGGTTAGACATGGCAATCATCCTATTTAAAAATTTTGATCTCGCTTACCCAACCAAAATTCCATTTGGCTGGGCTTACTGGTTAGAGATGATAGATATCAATGACTTGATTGATATAATCGTTCTTTAACACCACATATTTGCTCATGATTTTTGGTTGTTCGTTAGAAAAATCGATCACATAACGAGACATACCAAAATAGCTGTAGTTGGTTTTGTAGCGAAAACTCAATGTGTTCCAATTAAACCGAACAGTGACTTTGTCTCCATCACGTTCGAGCACCTCAATATTGCTAATATTGTGGCTGGTCCGTGTATCTGGCATCGTTGCTGATGAACGTTCTGTTTTGATACGAAATACACGATCTTCTAAACCTTGACGGTTTGGGTAATAAATCAGTGATATTTCAGACTGTGGATCTTCAGTTAACTGATCGTCGTCATCCCATGCAGGCATCCAAAAAGAAGCCTCTGGTGAATAACAACTTAACCATTCATCCCATTGTTCATCGTCTAGAAAACGTGCTTCACGATAAAGAAACTGAGCAATATTTTCTAAAGTTGCTTGAGTTGTTGTGTTCATTTGGCATCTTCCTAAATTTGGCTTTCAGCTAACTTTTTCTCAGTTGCGATAGCATTCTTCATCGACTTTAACCAATACTGATGTTGAACTAGATATAAGCCTTCATCTTCAGTTTTGATGCCACTTAATTTAGGTTTTAAACCAATTTCATTTGCTGCATCATCGGGTCCATGTATCCAATGTTTTGAACCACGGCACATATCATTCCATTCCAGCTCTAAGCCTGCATAACCTGCTTGGCATGCGCGGAACTCTTCCAAATCATCAGGTGTCGCCATTCCAGAAGCATTAAAGAAATCTTCATATTGACGAATACGACGAGCACGCGCTTCAGGCTCTTCACCAACTGGTGCGATACAGTAAATGGTCACTTCGGTCTTATTGACGCTGAGTGGGCGAAGCACACGAATCTGTGAACCGAACTGATCCATCAAATAAACATTTGGGTAAAGACATAAATTTCGCGAACGCTCAATCATCCATTTAGACATTGCAGCACCAAATTTCTCGGTGTATTCATCTGCTTTTGGATAGTTTGGACGATCTTCTGGATTTACCCACTGAGTCCACAACAACATATGACCATGCTCGAAACCATATGATCCACCGCCTTGTTTACCCCAAGAACCTGCGCTCATTGCACGGATGTTGTCACCCGCTTCAGTTTCTTTACGATGTTGTGTAGTAGCTGCATAGTTCCAATGCACAGCAGATACGTGATAACCATCAGCACCATTTTCAGCGGTGAGCTTCCAGTTACCTTCATAGGTATAGGTTGAAGAGCCGCGTAATACTTCTAAACCTTGTTCTGATTGACCAACGATCATGTCAATAATCTTAGTTGTTTCCCCAAGAAACTCTTTCAAAGAGGGAACATCAGGATTCAAACTACCGAATAAGAAACCTTTATAACTTTCAAACTTCGCAACTTTCTTTAAATCGTGTGAACCATCTTGGTTAAAACAGTCAGAATAACCCGCATCGGTAGGATCTTTAACTTTGAGCAATTTACCGGAGTTGTTAAATGTCCAACCATGGAAAGGGCACGTATAAGTCGCTTTATTGCCACGTTTATGGCGACAGAGTTGTGCACCACGATGTGAACAAGCATTAATCATGGCATTTAATTCGCCATTACGATTGCGAGCAATAATGATTGGTTGACGACCAATATAAGTCGTATAAAAGTCATTATTTTTTGGAATTTGGCTTTCGTGAGCTAGATAGACCCAATTGCCTTCAAAAATATATTTCATTTCAAGATCAAACATCGCTTGATCTGTAAATACTGAACGATGAAGTTTGTATTCACCTGTTTCTTCATTATCAACTAGCAATTCATCAATTCGATCAAGATGCGTCGTGTTGATTACTGGAATTTTTGGCATGTCCGTTCTCCGACTTTCCTAAGGAGGAAGCCCCGAGTTATTTGATTAAATCTCAATAACTCGGTTCCTAAATTACGCTTGCTTATGCAGATGCACGACGACGATCAACTTCAGTAGAAGGCGCAGAAGCCGCTTCTTTGACTAATTCGATGTTGAAAATGATGTGTTTGAATGGTTTATCTAAACCACGACGTTGAATTTCAGCTTCATCAGTGACATCGACAGCCGTCGCCACAAGACCATCACGCGTTGCAAAAGCAAAGTCATCCCACAGGTACTTGTCACCTTCGATATTGAACTGTGTGGTTAACTTACGGAAACCCGGTGCAGAAACAAAATAATGAACATGCGAAGGGCGGTTACCATGACGACCTAACTTATTCAGAACAAACTGAGTCGTTCCTTCAGGTGGGCAACCATAACCTACAGGCATGGTGGTCAAAGCCACATATTTACCGTTCACATCAGAAAGAATGGTGCGACGTAGATTGAAATCAGATTGAGACTTATCAAAGAAAGAATAGTTCCCCAAACTATTCGCATGCCACATTTCAACTTTGGCACCTTCGATGATATTGCCGTCTGTATCCGTCACTGTACCTTCGATAATTAAAGTATCGATTTTGTCTGATTCAGAACCATCGTCCATACGGGCGAAACCTACAGACTCAGGTGCACCCGCAACATACAGTGGGCCTTCAATCGTACGTGGCGTACCACCAGAAACACCTGCTTTGGCATCGGCTTCATCAGCACGCAAATCTAAATAATGCTCTAGACCTAAGCCCGCAGCGAGTAAGCCCAATTCATTGGCTTGAGCTGCATCTGTAAAATATTCTAGACCTTTCCACACTTCTGAAGCTTGGATATCCAAATCCTCAATTGCTTGGAATAAATCTCCCAATAAACGTACCACGATGCTTTGAACACGTTGATCGACTGCACCTGTAGCAGTATCAACATTCATTTGTTTCACTAATGCATCAATATCCTGACGATTCATATGATTTCTCCTTAACTATGCATCTCGCGTAGGTGGTGGGGAAACGGAGAGTCATTCAATCCGTTATGCCGTACCACTGTCCTTATCTCTACGACACTCTGAGCATGTGATGACGCTGTCGAGTGACGATGGGGTGTTGTGAATTAACGATCATCCTCACGGATCGAAGAGGGATGACGATTCAATGCCATCACTTCAATGTCCATGTAGGGGTACAAGGGCAAGCCCTGTAAAATGTTGTGTAGCTCTTCGTTGCTTTCGACATCAAAAATACTGATGTTTGAATACTGTCCTGTAATCCGCCAAATATGACGCCACTTACCTTGACGCTGTAGATCTTGCGAATAAGCTTTCTCAACCGCTTTAATCTGATTGGCTTGTTCAGCAGGCATCTCCACAGGAAGATGCACATCCATACGAACCTGAAATAACATGTGCTTTCTCCCTTAAGCCTTACGACGCAACTGCTCGATTTTGTCTTCGTCAATATCGATGCCTAGACCTGCAGTATTTGGCACCACCAATTCAAAATTTTCATAACGCAATGGTGTTTTTAAAATGTCTTGAGTCAGTAAGAGAGGACCAAATAGCTCTGTACCAAAGGCAAGGCTGTCAAAAGTACTAAAGGCATGCGCCGAAGCGATGCTGCCGATCGGACCTTCCAACATAGTGCCGCCATACAGATCAATTCCCGCCAACTTAGCGATTTTGGCTACTTCACAAGCCTCAATCAGACCACCTGATTGCTCAACTTTCACAGCAAAAACATCTGCCGCATGCTGTTTCGCTAAACGATAAGCACTGTCAGGACCTGTCAAAGCTTCATCTG
>NZ_MELG01000073.1:9370-11316 GCF_001767535.1 Acinetobacter sp. GWC1_38_13
CCAACACTTGAGTTTGTTCAATCGCACAAGGCTGTTCGATCAAATCAATGCCGCCATCCTGCAACTGTTGAATGCCTTGGATACATTCCAATTCTGACCAAGCACGATTTACATCAACACGAATACTGATTTCAGGTCCTAAAGCTTTTTTGATGGCAATCACATGATCAACATCATGTTGCACAGGATTGGAACCGATTTTTAACTTGAAAATATTGTGGCGTTTGAGTTCAATCATTTTTTTTGCTTCAGCGATGTCTTTTTCAGTATCACCTGAAGCCAAAGTCCAAAGCACAGGGAGACGATCACGTAGACGACCACCCAATACTTCGCTTAGTGGCAAATTGAGTTGTTTCGCTTGAATATCCAAGAGCGCAGTTTGAATGGCACATTTTGCAAAGCGATTGCCATTGATACTTTTACGAATCAATTTGAGTGTTTGAGCCACATTTATTGAAGATTTGATCGACAATAAGAGCGGGGCAAAATAAGTATCGATATTTGCTTTGACACTTTCAGGGCTTTCTTCACCATAATTAAGTCCACCAATCGTGGTCGCTTCACCCCAACCCACAAGACCATCCGTTGTTGTGATTTTGACCAATACCAAGGTTTGGGTTTGCATGGTCGTCACAGATAGCTTATGTGGACGTATCGTTGGGATATCGACTAATATGGTTTCGATTGTTTTGTACATTTCACACCATCACTGGTTCTTTATGCTCTTCCTATACCTTAAAAGAATGATTAAACTGTGTCTAAGACTGAATATGTATTTTTTTATACCTATTAGGTATGGAGATAAGGAATGGAACTCAGATATTTACGTTATTTTGTCGCAGTGGTGGAAGAGCAAAGCTTTACCAAAGCAGCAGAACGGCTGTTCATCGCACAGCCACCTTTAAGTCGGCAAATTCAAAACCTTGAAAATGAACTAGGTGTGCAGCTTTTTGAACGAGGAAGTAGACCACTTCAAACCACAACCGCAGGTCAATTTTTGTACCAACATGCCTTAAAACTTTTGTCTAATGCGGAAGAGGTTAAGAGTATGACGAAGCGAATTGGTTTGATTGAGCGAACCTTAACCATTGGTTTTGTAGGTTCATTATTATTTGGTTTATTACCTAGAATTATTTATCTCTACCGCCAACAACACCCACATTTAAATATTCAGTTGATAGAACTCAGTACCAATGAACAACTTCAATCACTCAAAGAAGGGCGAATAGATGTTGGTTTTGGTCGGTTGAGAATCAGCGATCCTGCTGTAAAAAGAGTACTTTTGCGCAAAGAAAGACTAGTTGTTGCAGCCCATTCAAGTCATCCAATTGCTCAACGCGTCGAGGGAGTGCATTTAGCAGATTTGGTTGATGAAAAATTATTTGTTTATCCCAATACACCAAAACCTAATTTTTCAAGCCAACTTTTAAATATTTTTGCTGAGCATAGTTTGGTGCCGAAAAATGTCCGTGAATTACGAGAAATTCAATTGGCTTTAGGTTTGGTGGCTGCAGGAGAAGGCTTATGTGTCATTCCTGCTAGTGCCGATACCATTCGATTCCCACATTTACTTTATATTCCAATCCTAGATAGTGGTGCAGTCAGTCCGATTTTTATTACAGCAAGAGCCATGGATAACAGTGAAGATATCCAGTCTTTATACGATACGATTTATCAGGTTTATGATTTAGAAGGGATAGAATACAAGAGAACGACTTTTCAATGGGGTCAAACAGTATAGCCGTATATTTAAAGATACTTACTTGTGGTAAGTGTCTTTATTTGAGTTATAAATAATGAATCTATTTCATATGGATAGATTCATATAAATCATTTGGTTGTAATCAAACGATCTAGTAACTTCAAAATAATTAGGACTTACGCATTGACGGATTCAAAAAAGTACTAAAATACTTTATAAAGTATCTGTGATCAGACGAATTAAA
>NZ_MELG01000074.1:0-9952 GCF_001767535.1 Acinetobacter sp. GWC1_38_13
AATTCTCTGCTGCTATTCGTGAAATCATGGCTCTTGCGGACAAAGCGAATCAATATATTGATGAGAAAAAACCGTGGGCACTTGCCAAGCAAGAAGGTCAAGAACAACAAGTTCATGATGTTTGCTCAGTCGGTATTAACTTATTCCGTCAGCTTGCAATTTACTTAGCTCCAGTGCTTCCAACACTTGCGGCTCAAGTTCAGTCTTTCTTACAACTTGAAAGCTTTGACTTTGCATCACGTCAGCAAATCCTCGTTGCACACGAAATTGCTCAATTCCAACCGCTTATGCAGCGTGTTGATCCTAAAGCAGTTGCTGCAATGGTTAATGCATCGAAAGACTCTTTAGCTGCTGCGGCAGAAGCGCCAAAAGTGGAAAAGAAAAAAGAGAAGAAAGCCGAGAAGAAGCCTGAACCTAAAGTGGGTGAAGCTGAAATCATTGGCATTGAAGACTTTATGAAAGTTGATCTTCGTGTAGCTGAAGTTTTAGAAGCTTCAACTGTCGAGGGTTCTGATAAATTACTTCAACTCACTTTAAATGTTGGTGAAGCTGAACCACGCAATGTGTTTAGTGGTATTCGTGAGTTCTATCAGCCCGAAGACTTAAAAGGCAAATTGGTGGTGATGGTCGCGAACCTTGCACCACGTAAGATGCGTTTTGGTATTTCTAATGGTATGGTACTTGCAGCAGGTAATGGTGAAGGTGTTTGGGTGATCTCACCTGAATCTGGCGCTAAAGCTGGTGATAAAGTGTCTTAATTTAATTCAATAAAGAACAGGCTTCTTTTGAAGCCTGTTTTTATATATTTTATATATTATGATTATTTAAGGCTTTATCAATATGCCAACATAGTCTCTCAAACGAATGATTATCTAAAGCTCTTTGTCCTGTTAACATCGAACTAAAAAAAACTGGTATTTCTCTACACTCTTCCAATCTAATTAAGTGATAACCATTTTCATTATCAAAACTAATGCTATTTTTATATATTTCTTCTTTAAAAATTTTAGAGGCATATGCATTTGCAACAACTATTAATTTTGGTTTTATTAAATCAATCAATATCTTAAACAGTTTTATTTGTTCTTTTGCAAATGAGTTTAATATCTTTTGATCATCTTTTTCATAAATTAAATCCTTAAATTTAGCTTGAGATGTTATTCTTATCAAAAATAAATCTAGATGTTCCCATTCTAATAACTCATTATGTTTTCGATTACGTTTTAAATATTCCACAATATCTTGAAATTTTTGAAAATATGAATATTTCGTTTTTAAGGTTATTTTATCAATTTTTTTTAAAGAATTATCAAATTCTATGATCTGCTTTATATTATCATCATCTATTTTTCTCCAGTCATTAAATAGTGGAATCAATTGACTAGCATTTAATTTTAAAAATGACTCATTGTAAGAAGGATTTAAACCAACAAATAAAATTGTATTCTTTTTCACTCCTAAATTTGAAGTATAAAAAAGTGGGCAACGTATAGTTAAATCATCACCTCCATCTTCATTTAGCTGAGCCCAAAGCTTCAATATCTCTTTATTAATACTATTAGTCACATCCAGCCTCAATAAATAAAAGCACAAAATTTCAAAAAATTATAATTTACATTAAATCTATAAGTTTTATACAAAAATATTCCCTACAAAGCCCACTGTACTATATAAAATATTGAAGCTATATAAAACTGATGAAAAAATCTTACTCTCATGCTAAAAAATAGATAATTCAACCAAATTCGAGAATATTTATAAATGAAAAAAATGCTGGCTCTAGCTCTATTGAGTTCATATTTCCCCCTACTTACTCATGCAGAAACAAGCAAAACTCTGCCGATCATTGAACAACAAAAACAGGTTGCAGGCTTCTACCAACATCAAGTTGGTGATGTACAAATTACCGCGTTATTGGACGGCACTAACTTTATGTCACCAAACTTATTTAAAGATATTTCTCAACAACAAGTCCAAGAAATTTTGAAGAAATACTATGCAGATCAAGATAAAGGCGTACAGACCTCTATCAATGCTTTCCTCGTCAATACAGGAAAATCTCTGGTATTAGTGGATAGCGGTGCAGCCAGTTGTTTCGGCTCACATCTAGGTTCAGTGTTAACCAACCTAAAAGCATCAGGCTATCAACCTGAACAAGTTGATACGATTTTACTCACACATCTACATCCAGACCATGTCTGTGGTATCAGTAAAGATGGCGTTGCCAATTTCCCGAATGCAACCGTATACGTATCGAATGATGAAGCAAGTTTTTGGTTAGATCCGAAACAAGCAGCAAAACTACCGAAAGAAAAACAAGCCAATTACTTAGGGACAATCGAAAAGATTAAGGAGGCCATTGCCCCGTACCAAACCAAACAACGTTTTAAAACGTATAAACTCGGTGATGACATTCAAGGTTTTAAAGTCATTAACACGGCGGGACATACACCTGGGCATTTTAGTTATGAATTAAAAACCAAAGATGAAAACGTGGTGTTTATTGGAGATATTGTCCATTCACATACTGTGCAATTTGATAAACCTGAAACGGCAATTGAATACGATATAGACCCGAAAAAAGCCGTTGAAACGCGTTTAAAGCAATTCGCTGATTTTGCTAAAAACGGACAAACGATTGCTGCACCACATTTACCTTTCCCCGGCATTGGACACATTTATTCAGCCGATGGAAAAAGCTATCAATGGATTCCAACTCATTTCAAAGATTAAATGCTTTTATTTAGAATTAGCCCATAAAAGAAGCGACCTTCTTGGTCGCTTCTTTTATCACTTCATTCCAAAGATCAACTTCAATCCAAGCAAGGTCATGACACCACCTGCGATACGATCAAAAACAGCTTTAGATTTTAAATAAACTTTACGTGGTCCTTCTGCTGACAATGCAACAGCCACTAGAGAATACCAACCTGCATCAATAAAGAAACACAAAATTGGCAACACAACATAGAAATAAGTTGGAATTTCTTTAGGTAATAAAGCAGTAAAAATACTGGCAAGCACGATCGCAATTTTAGGATTACTCAACTGAGTGATTAGACCTAAACGAAAAGCTTGTGCATAGCTCATGTTATGAACTGCACTCTCCGTTGATGCCATTGGTTCTTTAGCATGTTTAATAATTTTATAAGCAAGCCAAAGTAAATACAGACCACCAAAGATTTTTAAAGCCAAATATGCTGAAGGCACTGCAAGTAAGATCGCCTGTAATCCCATCACAGCTAGAAAACCAAACAACGCTGCACCCGTACCTGTGCCAAGCGCAGTAAATAAACCATGTTTACGTGAAATCGCAATCGAGTTTTTTGCAACATAAATAAATGTCGGACCAGGGCTAATCGCACCCAACATCAATGCCAATGTAATCGAGCCTAAAATCAATATTGATTCCAAGATAAACCTCAAAATTAGAATAATTTTCTAGCAAATATTTTATGCGAAAAAGACTCATACAAGATACTATTTTTTACAAACCACAGTGCATAGATAAAATCTTATAATTCAACAAATTAATTAAAAACAATGATAAAAACCAAATAACTTATATAAAAAAACCATCAAAAATACAGAGCTAAGATGAGCTACTAAACAAAATATCAATCATCTACATTTCTTATTTAACCTGCTAAAAGATTAAATATTTACTCCACTATTTCACTATTTTAAATAATAAAAATCACCTTATAGATTCATTTAGCATTGTTAATTAGCCAAAACCGATCAGGCTCGCTGCCACATTGATTGCAACCGCCAAAATCACTGTATTAAAAATAAAAGCTAAAACACAATGAAAAATATTCAGATGTCTAAGCTGTGAGCTAGTAATAGAAACATCTGCGGTTTGTGCAGAAGTGCCAATGATATAGCTGAAATAGACAAAATCGAGATAATCAGGTTGATCTGTTTTTGGAAAATCTAATCCCCCATCGACTTGACTGCTTTTCGCAAGATAATAGTCATGTGCATAATGAATAGCGAACAAGGTATGCAGTAACAACCACGATGAGAAAATAGTTCCTATCGTTAGCAAGATCAGAATCATTTTAATGATTGCTTGATCTTTGGGAACATGACTGAGCTGCACAGCAATCGAAATAAAACAAACAACGATTGCAATTAAAGCAACCGTAAGTATCATCCACTTCCCTTCATCTTGTTGTTTTGCTCGTTCTAAGATGTGTTCTGGATCTAAACGCCACATCATCTTTAGAATCATAAACAAATATAGCCAGATTGCAGTATTCCAGCCAATTTGTAGCCGTGTCGCCCAATGCCATGAGCTGAATGTTTGCAGCACAAAAAAGATAACGAAGCCCAAAGCAAAAGTTGCGGATAAGTATGGACGATGTTTTAAACCACGAAAAAATCGATGCATAAAGGCTTGCATATAAAACCTACCTTAAAATATTCAAAATCAAATTGTTTTATTTTTTAATACGATAAGTTTGTTGCTACACAAACCAATTTACCTCTATTACTCAATATAAACAAATCAGATATCGATCGTTTATTTACATCGGACAAGTTTGTCCGATAAATAACTCTTATCCAATTTATATACCTAGCAAGTTCAATAATGAATAAACGTGTTCAACAAGCTGCTCATAACCGAGAGGAATTGCTTCATGCAGCAGAAGAGGTATTTCGGGCTCAAGGTGTACATGTGCCATTACAAGCAATTATTGATCATGCAGGCGTAGGACGAGCAACCTTTTATCGTAATTTCGCTGATCGTAAAGCACTCATGTTTGCCCTACTTGATCAAGCGATGATGCGCTTAGAACAGAGAGCATCCGCTCTACTCGAATATAATGATGGTTTTATTCGTTTGATTGAAGGGCATATTGAACAACTCCCTCATCTGATCGTACTGATTGATTACTGGCGCATCATTGATCGCCAAGACCCAATCATGCTAAACATTTATGAGCGACGAGATAAAGCATTACAACCTTTAATTGATAAAGCCATAGAACATCAATTATGTCGCCCTGATCTGACACCACAAGACTTTGGCATGATTACGGCGATCTTAGGCTCTTCGTTTCAAGGGCATCCTGCTTCTGATCAAGTACGACTGGCAAAACGCGCAATAGAATTATTATTAAACGGCATCAAAATTTAGTTCGAGGAATAATATGGATAACAGCCCTCGCTATCTTGAAACCCCGCCAGATTGGTCAGCCGATGAACGCCCTACGCTACCAGGCTCTCCTGCGGCTATCGCACATGCAAAGCCAAAACGTTTTGCATATTTCTTTATTGGGCTATTTATTTGTATTGCTGCCAGTTTAAGTAATGGTTTTATTGTCGCTAATTTACCAATTTTCCAAGGTGAGTATGGTCTCACTCCATCACAAGCAGCTTGGTTACCTGCTGCTTATGTGATGGCAAATGTCAGTTCAAATTTGATCTTATTCAAAGCTCGGCAACAATATGGCTTAAGACTATTTTCAGAAATTGGATTATTAGTATTCATTGGTGTGTTGGTCTTACACATCTTTGTCAAAACCTATGAAATGGCTTTATTTGTCCGCTTTATTGCAGGTTTAGCCGCTGCTCCACTTAGCTCATTGGGTATGTATTACACCATGCAAGCTTTTGGTAAAGCAGATATGGCTAAAGGGATTTATTTGGCTTTCGGCTTTCAGCAACTTGGTTTGCCTTTGGCTTGGATTATCTCGCCGTTTTTACTAAGCGCCAATCAATGGGATGTGATTTATACCTTTGAACTGGGTTTGGCAATTTGTTGTTTTGCAATGGTGGTAGCTTTAAAACTGCCTCGAAGTATGCGTCTCGCGGTTTTTGAGAAACAAGACTTCTTTACCTTTGCACTGCTCGCTCCAGGTTTCGCCTGCCTGTGTATCGTGTTAACACAAGGGCCTATTCACTGGTGGTTTGATAGCCCTTGGTTAGCCTATACCTTGATCGTCGGTTTTTGTTTAATTGTGTTTGGTTTGACTTATGAACATTATCGTCGCAATCCACTGATCATGACACGTTGGTTGGCGACAGGCGATCTTTTGAGTTTCATCGTCAGTGCCTTTGCGCTCAGACTATTAATGTCTGAACAAAGCTACGCTGCGGTCAATTTTCTAAAAACTGTTGGTATGGGTCCTGATCAATTTGTTCCGCTTTATGTGGTTATTTTCTGTGGAACGACTGCAGGTTCGGTATTTAGTGCGCTGACATTTCATCGTGAGCGTTTAATTTTAAATTTATTTCTGGCTGAAATTTTAATTCTGATCGCCTGTGCTTTGGATTATCACCTGACCAGTGATGTACGACCTGCAAACTTTTATCGAAGCCAGTTCTTGGTGAGTTTTGCAGGGGGCGTATTTATTGGTCCACTGCTATTGATGGGTTTTATGCGTACCTTACAACGTGGTCCTCAATATGTCGTGACCTTTATTGTATTGTTCTCAGCTACGCAAAACTTTGGTGGTTTAGTCGGTTCATCATTTTTCAATACCTATCAGCAACGCCACACTTATGATTATAAAGTTGAGATTAGTAGCAATCTCGATCCTACCAATCCCCTTGTCGCACAGCGTTTGCAAAGTTATCAACACAGTTCAATGCTCACAACGAATGACCCTGTTTTACAAAACAATCAAGCCCTACAGAATTTAAATAAGGTGGTGACTCGTGAAGCTCAGGTTCGTGCCTACAACGATGTGATTGCCTTAAATGGCATCTTTGCCGTTATTTTGTTGCTTTGGGGCTTATTTAAATATGCTCGGAATAAGTACAAAACCCGTAGAAGCTTGCAAACAGCAAATTAACTTTTATTGTATTTGATTGAGAAAAAAATTATGTCTGAACAAGAGAAACCAGAAAGCTCCAAGATCGAAAACGCTGAGCAGAATAATCATGCTCAGTCTGACAAAGCAGTTGAGTCCGTGCCAAAAATGCCACCACCGCCTCCACCTACAACCAGTAAATTGATTAAAACCAAACGCTCTACCTTATGGTGGATGCTTTTAGTATTAATCGTGGGGATTACCATTATTTTATGGGCATGGCGAATTGGTCCATTTCATACAGCGATTGAACAAACTGATAACAGCTATGTGAAAGGCAAAACCACCATTCTTTCCTCACAGATTAATGGCTATATCAAAGATGTATTGGTCAAGGACTTTGATCAGGTCAAACAAGGTCAGGTGTTGATGCATATTGATGCAACCACCTATGATCAAAAAGTCACGCAGGCTGTCTCAGGTGTAGAACAAGCAGAAAATAGTCTAGCCAATCAAACTCAAGCCATCGCCCAACGCCAAGCTGATGTGGTTGCAGCACAAGCCAAACTTGATCAAGTCAAAGCGCAATACGACTTATCCATCGCACAACTTAAACGCTATCAACAACTTGGAGATAGCGGTGCAGCATCAAAATCTGAACAGGATAAAGCGGCTGCGGATGCACAAAATAATCTAGCTTTGCTCAAACAAGCGCAGGCGAATATCCTCGTTGCACAAGAAGCATTAAAAACGGCACAAGTCGCGCAAGGTGGACTAAAAGCACAAGTGAATAGCGCACAAGCACAACTAGATCAAGCCAATACCACAAAGGATTACAGCACGATTGTTGCACCGTTAGATGGTCAACTCGGTGAGGTCAATCCAAGAGTAGGTCAATACGTGGCAGCAGGAACACAATTATTGTATTTAATCCCAAAACAAACATGGGTGATTGCGAACTTTAAAGAGACGCAAATTGCCAATATGAAAATTGGACAAAAAGCGTATTTTACTGTGGATGCCATGAATCATCAGAAATTCACAGGACATGTAGAGCAAATTTCCCCTGCGGCTAGTTCTGAATATAGTGTACTAAAACCTGATAATGCCACAGGTAACTTTACTAAAGTGGTGCAACGGATTGCAGTGCGTATTGCGATAGATCCAAACCAAAAAGGCATCGAAAATTTACGTCCTGGTATGTCCGTGATTAGCTCTGTAGATACCGACTCTTAAGGCAGCACTGACATTCTCAATCAAATACATTTACAATGTGATCAAATTCAATTTTAGTTTATTCCAATGTTTGATCACATTGCTTTTCCAACTCCTTATCAAACATTAGACCTTCCCTTTCCTGTGCAATTGACAGTGAAACGTCTTGATCTCATTCACCCTCAGATTTCAGGTAATAAATTTTTTAAACTGAAATACAATCTACTCGAAGCTAAGCAACAAAATTTGAATCAAGTGCTAACCTTTGGCGGGGCTTACTCTAATCACATCGCTGCAACAGCATATGCAGCACATTATTTTGGCTTCCAAAGTATTGGCATTATTCGTGGTGAAGAGTTAGTAAAGCAAGCATTGAATTCAACCCTGCAAACTGCACAAGATTTTGGTATGCAACTGCATTTTGTCAGTCGAGCTGAATACCGACTTCGCCATGAACTTGAGTATTTACAACAATTAAAACAGCGTTATCCAAATACTTGGATTATTCCAGAAGGCGGGACTAATCAACTTGCGATACAAGGTACGAAAGAAATTCTGTCTGCTGATGATCGAGAAAATTATGATTTGATTTGTTGTGCTGTTGGTACAGGTGGCACGATTGCAGGGATCATCAAAAGTAGTTCAGCTCAGCAACATATTTTAGGCTTTTCGGCACTTAAAGGTGATTTTCTCAAGCACGATATTCAACAATGGACCAATAAAACCAACTGGTCTTTAACAGATAAATATTGTTGTGGTGGTTATGCCAAAACCAATTCTGAACTGCTGCAATTTATGCAGCAATTCGAACAACAATATGCTGTTCCACTCGAGCAAATCTATACAGCTAAGATGATGATGGGATTATTTGATTTAATTCAACAAGGGCACTTCCCTGTGAATACGAGAATCTTAGCGATCCATACAGGTGGGCTACAAGGACGCATGAAATAAAAGTCACCCTGAAGTGACTTTTGATCTACTGATTCTAACGGCTTAAAACCATCCATCACCGATTGGTTTATTGTCCATAAACACCACAAGACCTTTTACGATGCGATAAATAAACCAAATCGACACCGCAAACAAGATTGGAATGCCGATGAGGACAAATGACAATACGAAACCAATCACAGCACCAATGAGCGTGAACCAAAAGGTTTTGATTTGCCATTCAAAATGGCTCGCCAACCACGTACCTTGTACTTCATTACGTTTCATATAGTTCATGATGACAGCTGCAATACTGGTCAAACCCACAAAAATACTAGCTGCATATAAACCATAGGCAATTAAAGTATATTGTCTTAGTTGATCTTGGTTGTTCGGCTGAATATCGTTTAAAAATGTTTTATCGTTCATTATTTTTGCCCCTCTATAGAATTCAACTTTATAGCATGCCTTGATTTTAAAGGCATATTTTTTAATCAAACAATCGACATACTCAAAAGGCTTTAAATCTTCTATAATTGCCCGCTTTTCGTATTCTATCGAGTAATGCTCATGGTTCATCAAGTTGATGTGGTTGTTTTAGGTGCAGGTGCATCGGGCTTGATGTTAGCTGCTGAGGCAGGCAAACGTGGACGTTCAGTCGTCGTACTTGAAAAAGCCAATAAAGTCGGTAAAAAAATTCTGATGTCAGGTGGTGGTAAATGCAACTTCACCAATTTAGAGGTAGAGCCTTCCAACTATCTTTCAGAAAACCCGCATTTTGTGATTTCAGCCTTAACCCGTTATACCAATTGGGATTTTATTGGTTTGGTCTGTGAATATGGCATTGAATACGAAGAACGTAAACATGGTCAGCTCTTCACGTTGAAAGGCTCTAAAGAAATTCTTGAATTGTTACTTTCAGAATGTAGTAAATCAAAACACGTAGAAATTCAAACACACTGCGAAGTTGAACAGGTAAAAAATAAAGCAGATTCAGGTTTTATTATTGAAACCAATCAAGGCACTTATCACTGTGAGTC
>NZ_MELG01000075.1:0-9655 GCF_001767535.1 Acinetobacter sp. GWC1_38_13
AGGAATGATTTTAGGTGCATATATTCAGGGCTTAAAAACTGAAAATGGAATCTACGTTGGTGGTAGTTTTGACTGGTTTACCCCATTTTCTATGTTTACAGGCATAGGTGTGGTCGTGATGTATGCTGCATTAGGCTGTGGTTGGTTAATTTTGAAAACTGATGATGGTCTACAAGAGAAAATGTATGAGCTGATGCCAAAATTAATTATTGCTCTATTCATTATTTTTGCTGCTGTCAGTTTATATACACCTTATAGCCAACCTGCAATTGCAGCGAAATGGTTTACTGTGCCACAACTTATTTATTTTAGCCCTGTTCCAATCTTGGTGATTATTTTTACTGTATTAACTTGGCGGGCTTGCCTAAACCGAAATGAACATAAGCCTTTTCTCTACACCCTAGTGCTGATGCTCCTCGCCTACTCAGGCTTTGTGATTACTTTATGGCCCAACATCATTCCTCCATCAGTTACCATTTGGGAAGCTGCTGCGCCACGAAATAGTCAAATGTTTGCATTAATTGGTGCTGTCGTGATGATTCCGATCATTTTGGCATACACCTTTTGGGGTTACTGGATTTTTAGAGATAAAGTTCGTGTTGGTGACCAAGGCTATCATTGAGGTTAAATCAAATGAAATCTTCACAAGTAAAATGGTTTATTGGGCTTTGGTTTGTTGGCTTTTTAGGTCTAGCTTTGATCGCAGGCATATTTAAGGCTTTGCTCATGCTGGCTTATTCTTAATCCAATGTTTTGATGTTTGGCTACACAGTTAGCCAAGCATCTTTATATCTATTTAAATAACATAAGTTTTGATCATTCTTTAAAGAAATAGCCATTATTATTTGCCATTTTTTAAGCATTTAAGCTATGTTGAATAAAAATGATGTAGGTATAGAATATGACTATTTTAGAATTATTAGAAATTAAACATCCCATTTTTATTTCACCGATGGCTGGTGTTTCCACACCTGAACTTGCAGCGGAGGTATCTAACCAAGGCGCTCTTGGTGCTCTTGGGTTGGGTGCAAACACAGCTGAAGCAGCTAAAGAACAGATCATTAAAACACAATCATTAACTGATAAACCTTTTCAGGTGAACTTCTTTTGTCATCAATCTGAACAGCTTGATCAAGATGTAGCACAACAATGGATCAACTACCTACGCCCTCATTTTGAGAAATTTGATGCACAACCACCCCAACAACTGAATTGTATATATCCTAGCTTTTTAGACAGCGATGATTATTTGGATATTGTTTTACAAACCCAACCCAAAGCTGTCAGTTTCCATTTCGGCATTCCCAAAGCTCATCAAATTTCTGCACTAAAACAAGCAGGAATTATCACCATGGTTTCTGCAACAAATTTAATTGAAGCCCAAGCCATTGAAGCTGCTGGTATAGATTTGATCATCGCTCAAGGTATAGAAGCTGGAGGACATCGCGGTATTTTTAATCAAGAATTTGATGCAGCTATCAAAACTTTAGATTTGGTGAGCTTAATTTCAAAACATTGCAAAATACCTGTGATTGCTGCAGGCGGTATTATGAATGGTGATCAAGTTAAACAGATGATGAAAGCGGGAGCTGTAGCTGTTCAACTTGGAACAGCATTTGTTCAATGTAAAAGTTCAAGTGCAAATGCAGCTTATCGAAAAGCATTGTTTAGTCAAAAAATCACCCAGATCAGTGCGAGTTTATCTGGTCGCCCTGCACGTGGCTTATTGGGCACATGGCATACAGAAATTGACTCACCACAGCGACCAAAAGTTCCAGCCTACCCATACACTTATGATCTAACCAAACAACTGATGGCTATTGCCAACAAACAACAAGAATTTGGCTACAATGCATTTTGGGCAGGTAGTAATGTTGCACAAATTCGTGAACTTGAAGCAGCTGATCTCATTAACCAATTGGTTTTAGAAATGAAATCATATTAAGCACTGATCAAGGCAGAATTAAAAAACCGATCTATTGAAGATCGGTTTTTTAGTGCTTATTTAATCAAGTCTAACAAGGTGTGCTGAGCATTATGTAGCTCCTCACCTTCCGCAGGTTTAGCACGCTCCCAAACACCATCACCTTGCAATAACCATGCTTGCTGATTATCTTTCAGATAGTTAAGCAGACCTTGTTGATAAATACGTTTTTTCAATGCAGGGTCTTCAATTGGGAAACAAGCTTCAACACGGTTGAATAAATTACGATCCATCCAGTCTGCACTCGAACAATAAATACGTGGATTTCCATTATTGCTAAAGTAATAAACACGGGTATGTTCTAAGAAACGCCCAACGATCGAACGGACGCGAATATTTTCTGACAGGTTCGGTAAACCAGGACGTAAACAGCAAATTGAACGAATAATTAAATCAATCTGAACACCCGCTTGAGATGCCTCATACAATTTATTGATCAATTGAACTTCAGTTAAAGCATTTACTTTGACAATGATTTGAGCTGGCTTACCTGCTTTTGCATTAGCAATTTCATCATCAATATAGTTAATCAATTGAGCATGTAAAGTAAATGGTGCATGCAAGAGCTTCTTCGGCTTCGCCATTTTGCCCATGCCAGTTAACTCTTGGAATATGCGATGTACGTCTTCACATAAATCTTTGTCTGTCGTCATCAAACCATAGTCCGTATAGATACGGGCATTGGTTGCATGATAATTACCTGTCCCTAAATGAACATAACGGACTAGTTTATTATTCTCACGACGCACAACTAAGATCATTTTGGCGTGTGTTTTATAGCCTACGATGCCGTATACAACGACCGCACCTGCTTCTTGCAAAACGTTTGCAACCTCGATGTTTGACTCTTCATCAAAACGAGCCCGCAATTCAATTACTGCTGTGACTTCTTTGCCATTACGTGCAGCTTCAGCAAGTACCTGAACAATTTCAGAATCAGCACCACTTCGATATAAAGTCTGCTTAATTGCAAGCACTTGTGGATCACGTGCTGCTTCACGTAATAATTGAATTACAGGTGCAAAAGATTCGAATGGATGATGCAGCAAAATATCTTGCTTTTGCATCGCAGAAAACACACTTTCAGATTTCTTGAATGCTTTTGGAATAATTGGTGTGTGGGAATCATATCGTAAATGTGGACGTTTAAAATTGGACAACAAACGCGCCAAATTTACAGGACCGTCTACACGATAAAGTTGTTCTTCATTTAGATCAAATTCATCTAACAAATATTCATAGATGTGTTTTGGACAATTATGAGTTACTTCTAAACGTACAGCACGACCAAAACGACGAGAACTTAACTCACCTTTTAAGGCTTTCGCTAAGTCTTCAACATCTTCGTTAAGAGCTAAATCGGCATTACGTGTTACACGAAACTGATAACAACCCGTCGCTGTCATACCAGGGAATAAATCAGATACATGCTCATGAATAATCGCAGATAGCATGACATGATGTTCTTTTCCACCTGTCAGCTCATCTGGTAAACGAACCACACGCGGTAATGAGCGCGGTGCAGGGACGACAGCTAGATCAATTTGACGACCAAAAGCATCTTTACCTTCCAAGGTCACGATAAAGTTTAGACTTTTATTCACTAAACGAGGAAATGGATGCGCTGGATCAAGACTAATTGGCGTTAACACAGGAGCGACTTGCTCTTGAAAATACTTTTTAATCCATGCTGACTGTGCAGGTGTCAACTCACCACGGCGTAGGAAACAAATGTCTTCTTCACGCAACTTAGGTAAGATCTGCTCGTTTAGAATTCGATATTGTCGTTCAATTGCAGCATGAGCAGTAACAGAGATTTGATCTAAAACTTGCTTTGGAGTTAAGCCATCTGGTGTGCGACTTTCATTGCCCAGAGTTAGTTGCTCCATCATCCCTGCAACACGGATTTCAAAAAACTCATCTAAATTGCGGGAAAAGATCAGTAAGAAATTCATACGCTCCAATAACGGATGAAGTGGGTCGACAGCCTGTTCCAAGACACGTAAATGGAAATCGAGGATGGATAATTCGCGATTAATATAACGATCGTTGTAACTATATTCTATTGGCGTTGTTGTCGTCACTGCCGTATTCATACTGAACCTTGTTATTTATGCATTCATCTACTGATAATTTAAGTATGCTGCAAATTTATGTCAATTTGGTAAAAAAGCCCAAAAATATTGAGCTTTTTTAATCGATCGGATTATTCTGGAAGCTGTGTTCCGTTCATATATCTCAATATGACGCGTTTGCGATATTGCAACTTACGGTCATTACGATGATCTTGATAATACTTAGGATTTGGTAACAACGCTGCTAAAAATGCGGCTTGTTCACGTGTTAAGCTTTTTGAACTTTTCCCATAATAATATTGTGTTGCAGCTTCAACCCCATAAATATTTTCACCAAATTCTACAGAGTTCATATATACCTCTAAAATTCGGCGCTTTGACCACATCCGCTCCATCATCCAAGTTGCAACTGCTTCTTGTCCTTTGCGAATAAACGAACGTTGGTTGTATAAAAATAGGTTTTTTGCCAATTGTTGCGAAATTGTTGATCCACCTGCAACCACTTCACCCTTCTCATTATTACGTTCTAAAGCATGTTGGATACCTGCCCAATCGAATCCATGATGATGGACAAACTTCGCATCTTCGGCTGCAAGAATTGCGTGCTTAAAGTTGTCACTAATCTCATCATAATCTCGCCAATCTTGCTGAATTGGCTTCATATCAGACCAATAGTCCAACCGCATAAACATTGTAGTTTCAACTGGATTGGTTCTCCACCAAACTAAACTTGCAAAGATCCAAAGTTGGATGAGGAGTATCACTCCAATAATCAACATTACTGCACGTGCTAAAAAGGCTTTCATTAAAGTGCATCACTCCTAGGGCAACGAATTCATGCTAAGCTGTTTTTTATATTGATGACTAGCTTAAACACATATGACTGACATGACACCACCACAAATCAATCAAAAGTTGAGAATCCATACATGGTGGTTTACCGCATTACTTATTGCCGTCAATGTCAGTTTATTTGGTTGGCAAGTTCTTTCAGGTGTGAATATTACCGACCCTTCACCTCTAGATGCAATTGCTTGGGGTGCAGATTTTACACCACTTACATTCTTATCTCAGCCTGAGCGCCTATTCACTAGCATGTTTTTCCATTTTGGACTCATCCATCTGATGCTAAATATGTGGGCGCTTTATATTTTTGGCAGTGTAGCTGAACAACTATTTGGTCGTCCCTATTATATAGGTATGTATTTTCTTGCTGGTTTAATGGGAAGTGTATTATCGAGTTATCTCTCGATTCGAGATACATATGATTTGCTACAAAACTTTGATCCTGCTTTATTACCTCGTATTAGCGCAGGTGCATCAGGTGCGGTTATGGGACTCGGTGCTGCATTGACCGTAATTTCATTATTGCCTCAACTCGCAAATCAACGTTTTATTCTAGATAAAAAATCATTACTGATGATTATGGCAATCAACCTTGTATTTGGTTTCACCGTATCTGGCATCAACAATGCCGCACATATCGGTGGCATGCTGATGGGTGGTTTGTTGGCGGGCTTATGGTACCTGTCTCAAAAAACACAACGAACGGGTGTATTCCAATTTATAGCACTGCTTGTTGCAGTCTCTACTTTAAGTATCTTTTATTGGTATTGCACCCGACTCAGCACAGAACTCACTCCTTTGTGGACTGAGATTCTGCGCCAAAATCAGATCAGTTTTTAAGACTGATTAATTTCTCTTAAACTTTGCAAAGGTGGTATATCACAAAGATAGCTTAAGCGATAACGACCTATCAATGTACATACCACCATCATTGTCAAAGGAAGAATAATCCAGATTTCTGGATGCCATTGAATAGACATTTGCATTTTATAGCTAGCGATAGCACTGATCACCTCAGCAAAAAAACACGCCACAACACCTGAGACTAATCCAATAAAACCGATTTCTAAACTCAACATGCGTTTTAATCGATTCTTAGCGATTCCAAATGATCTTAACAGTGCCACTTCTCGACGACGTTCATCCATCAATACATTTAAGCACGCAATCAAGACTAAGATACCTGACAAACCAACCAATATTGCAAGTACTGTCACGATCTGAACCAACACAGTCATCAAACGTTTCACTTCATCTAGAACACGTCCAACATCAATAAAAACAGTATTTGAAAATTGCTGAATCAACTCAACCATTTTTGCCTGATCAGTTGGCGGAACATAAAAACTACCTAAATAACTTCCAGCATTTTCATCCATCGTTTTAGGTGAAAAAATGAAAAAGAAATTGGGGCTAAAACTTTCCCATTCTACGGAGCGTAAATTAATCACGGTTGCATTCAAGCTTCCTTCAGGCAGACTAAAGCTCAGTTGATCGCCAATTTTGATTCCAAGTTCACTCGCCAATTTTTCTTCAACAGAAACTTGCCCAGTTTGAGTAAATGTTGAACGTCCTTGAATAATCACATTATCTTTAGGGTACACAGAGGACTGCGTAAGATTTAATTCACGACGTAATGAGTTATTTTCTTTGATCAATTCTGGAGAGAAAGCTTCACCATTTTTTGAAATCAATCGACCTCGAATATTTGGATACAACGGCGTTGAACTCCAATGATTCTGTTCCAACGATTGTTTCAACAAAGGCATGTCAAATGGGGGCAGACCATACACAAATTGATTAGGTGTTCCCTCAGGAAGTTGTTGTTGCCAGCGCTCAAGTAAGTCTGTTCTCAATACACTAAGTACCGTAATTAAACTTAATCCCAGTGCAAGTGCCGTAATTTGCAATGCAGTTTGATGCGGTATCCGAACATAGGCAGATAATGGGTGCTTTAATTGTTTGATCAGTTTGAGAAGCAACCAAATAACAGCATATAAGACTCCACAAAGCACAAGAATTGCAGCGAGAACCATTAGGCTCAATTGTAAATTATCACTAAGAACTAAACTAAAAATCATTAAACTGATCGTGCCGATAGCAAACATTGCTATATAGGATTTGCGTGAACGTTCTTGTTGACGAATTACGCGTATTGGCGGCGTATTTAATAACTCCCAAATACTCGGCAGAATAAAACCAATCAAAACCATTACACTGGTGAAAATAGCAATCGGTAATGCCATCAGGATATCAAATACAGCAAAACTAACTTGTAGTTGCGGAATGAGCTGCAACATCAATTGCAATAATCCATAGCCTAATGCGATTCCAATCAGGCTTCCTAACACGATGGAAATAGCACTTACCAAGGCTAACAAGCCTAAATAAGCAATCAATATCTGTTTCTTACTTGAACCCAAACACCGCATCAAAGCAATATGATCTTGGTTTTGTTGTACATAACGTTGACTAGTTAGAGCAATCGCAATCCCACAAAGCAAAATAGTAAGTAAATTGGCGAGCTGTAGGAATGTATCCAAATTCTCGATTGGTTTCATTAATCGTGTATTGGACTGACTAGCATCACGTAATCGAAGTGAAGTTTGTTCCGAATTTTCTACAGATGAATTTGCATTCGGAGAGGTTTCATCCTCTTGATGCGTTTGCTGCTTATAAATCGTTTTAAATGCATTTACTTGTTCTAGCTGACCCGCCATCAATAAACGATATTCAATCCGACTCCCTACTTGTATGGCATTTGTCTTCGCAATATCCGCCTGATGAATAATAACTGTTGGTGAAAATCCAGAGAAACCTAACTCTTGATTTGAATCATGTTCAATCACGCCTGTGAAAGTAAATGTTCCATCTGCAATTGCAACTTGTTCACCTAATTTAACTTTGAGTAAATCAACTGCCCGTGGGCTTAACCAGACTTGATTTGGTTGTATTGATTTGGCTTGGGGTTCAATTTCTAACTTGCCTCGCAAAGGAAATTGATCATTGACCGCTTTGACATTAACCATGACAAATTGATCATGGGTATGTGCCATAGAACCAAATACAGTGACTGGAGAATGCTTCAAGTTCAGCTTATTCGCTTGCTCTATCCAACTGGACTGAATCGGATGACTATCCGACAATACCAGATCAGCTCCAAGCATTTCAGCTGCTTGTAAGGTCACAGCATTTTGTACTTGAGTGTTGCTAAATTTCAAAGCCGTTGTCGCACTGATCGCCAATGAAAGTGCAATAATCAGTAAATACAAACCACCCGTTCGAAAACTTTGTATCAGTAATGGCTTTAAAATAGAACTCATATTGCCCCCTCTGATCGAACAATCTCCTGAATCTGACCATCGATAAGTTTGACATGACGTTGACAAAGTTCAGCTAAGTTTTGATCATGCGTGACTAGAACCAATGTTGTTCCCAACTCTTTGTTTAAATCAAAAAGTAATTGTTCAATCTCTTCTGCAGTTTGCCCATCTAAATTACCTGTGGGTTCATCTGCAAAAATTAATTTAGGTTCAGCAATCAAGGCACGTGCAATAGCGACACGCTGTTGCTCACCACCAGATAAAACTTTGGGTGTTTGATGAGCCTGTCGAATCAAACCAACACGCTCTAACCATGCCAACGCTTTTTTCTCAGCATCTTTAAATTGGAAGTCTGGCTGTAAACGCATCGGCAGCATGACATTTTCTAAAGCACTTAACTGTGGAAGAAGTTGAAATGACTGAAATACAAACCCAATATTTTCTAAACGAACTTGTGCTCGCTGTTCCTCTGTTAGCTGATGTACATCTTGACCGCAAACCGTCAATTCACCACTACTAGGACGATCCAAAGTCGCTAAAATCCCCAACAATGTTGACTTTCCTGAACCTGAACGTCCCGTAATTGCAATCTGCTCTCCCTGATAAATTTCCAAATCAATTTCTTTTAAAATCGTTAAATTTTGCTGATTAATTTGAATGGTTTGTGTAACTTTTCGAGCAGAAATAATCGGTTGTGGCATGATGTCACGTATCCTTTAGAACAAATTTTAAGTGCTATGCAAATATCTAAAGTTATCTTGTTCGTTTCTAAAACACTGGGAGCGCTTGCAATATGTGTATTCCCGACAATCGTTTCAGCTAAGACTATATTGATTGTGGGAGATAGTCTGAGTGCAGGCTATGGAATAGATGTCAAACAAGGCTGGGTTAACTTATTACAACAACGGCTTGACCAACAGTATCCGAAAAAACACAAAGTGGTCAATGCAAGTGTAAGCGGTGAAACAACAAGCGGTGCACTTGCAAGAATGCCTAAGCTATTACAAACCTATAAGCCTGAAATTGTGGTGATTGAGCTAGGTGGTAATGATGGACTTCGAGGACAACCACCTCAAATGATCCAACGTAATCTTGCTCAGTTGGTACAACTCAGTCAAAGACAAAAGGCAACAGTTTTACTGTTTGGTATGAAGATACCACCAAATTATGGAACGGCGTATAGCACAGCGTTTGAAAAAAATTATAAAGTTGTAAGTCAGCAATACAAAGTTAAGCTTTTACCTTTCTTTTTGGAAGGTGTAGCTGGCAATAAAAATCTTATTCAAAAAGATCAAATTCATCCAAATGCTCAGGCGCAGCCGATCATGTTAAATTTAGCTTATCCATATATAAAAGGTGCCTTGTAGGCACCTTTTATAATTTAACAATCTATAACTTTATTTAGAAATCAAAAAAAGTAACTTCAC
>NZ_MELG01000076.1:0-37388 GCF_001767535.1 Acinetobacter sp. GWC1_38_13
TCGGCATCTAGGATGGGCATAAACAAAAATTGCTGTTCCAAAGGGAAAAAAGGTCTTAATAACTCTTTTACTTTGCATTGGGTACGATGATCCAAACAGCCTACGATCAATTGCTTAGCTTGAGTTAAGCTCTGTAAAGCATTACCTTCTTGAATTGTGTCAGGTAAATATACCCAATCATCCTCTGCAAGTATTTTCTGCATCTTTTCGGTACCATGCAGACCAAAAGTTGAGGCATTAATCATGAGTTTCGGATGAATAATATTTCGCTGCTTTAGTTTACCGAGCAACTGAAAAACAAAAGTTTCTTGAGTTTGGTTAAAACTAAATACATATCCATCTATATCCAGTGGCAACTCAGAAAGAACTGCGTAGTTCAAAAAGCCACTCTTTAATTGTTTTTCTAATAGTTGATTAACATTCTCATCATGAAATGCATATTGCAAATTATTTTCATTGCTTTGAGTATCTGAACACCAAAAAACCTGATGCCCAGATTCAGATAAAAGTACGGACATTACTCCCGCATATAAAGTATTGCCGAATATTGCAATTTTCATAACCGTTAACCCTAAATTACAGGGCTAACTCACGAATTAAGCCCTTAAAATCAGCACCTAGCTTTGGATGCTCAATACCATAGTGCAATACTGCTTTAAGATAACCAATCTTACTGCCACAATCAAAGGTTTGACCTTTCATTCGATAAGCCTCTACAGTTTCAAGTTGTTGCAAGCTTGCAATTGCATCAGTGAGTTGTATTTCATTGCCCGCCCCCTTGGGTGTATCTTGCAATAATTGCATGATTTTAGCTGGCAAAATATAACGCCCAACAACGGATAAATTTGAAGGTGCTGTACCTACTGCGGGTTTTTCTACAATACCTTTCATTATGATGCTTTCACCTTCATTCGGTGATTTTGCAACATCTACAATGCCATACTGATCCACTAAATGATCAGGCACTGCTTCAACCATAATTTGTGCTGCTTGAGACTGTTGAAAACGTTGAATCATCAACGATAAATCATTTTCAACTGCATGATCTTTAACCAAGACATCAGGTAACAAAACTGCAAAAGCTTCGTCACCAACAATATCTTTCGCACAAAGTACAGCATGCCCCAGACCTAATGGTTGTGGTTGGCGTACACTTACGATACTGATATGTTTAGGTAATATATCGGTAATTTCTTTCAATAAATCAAATTTCTTTTTTTGTTCCAGCGTCGTTTCAAGCTCAAAATTTCGATCAAAATAATTTTCAATAGATGCCTTAGATGAATGCGTGACTAAGATGATCTGTTCAATCCCTGCATCGACGGCCTCTCGAACAACATACTCAATCGCGGGGCGATCTACAACAGTCACCATTTCTTTAGGAATCGATTTACTTGCTGGCAAGAAACGTGTACCTAAACCTGCAACAGGCAAAATTGCTTTTTTGATCATAGATTTTCTCTAATTAATTTACTCGAACTTCGCCACTACGTTTATAGCCATCAACATAATGTTCTAACTGGGTTAAGGCCCAATTTATATCTTGCTCAACAGCAGTCATCTGGTTGATTTTACTGAATACGGATTGAATTTCGTGTAATGGAAAATGTTTTTCAAAAGAACGTAAAATACGAGTATGCTCTGTGTATTCAGTATTATCCTGATCAATCAATAGCTCCTCATAAAGCTTCTCGCCAGGTCTTAAACCGCTATAAGCAATTTCGATATCGCCATCAGTTTCCCCAGTTTCACGAACTCTCAAACCACTCAGTTTAATCATTTGTCGTGCTAAATCTTGGATACGTACTGGTTCACCCATATCTAAGAGAAAAACATCACCACCTGATCCTAGAGCACCAGCCTGAATAACCAACTGAGAAGCTTCTGGAATCGTCATAAAATAACGAGTGACTTCTGGATGAGTTACCGTAATAGGCCCACCCTTTGCAATTTGTTGCTTAAACAGAGGGACTACTGATCCTGATGAACCGAGCACATTACCAAATCGAACAATACTAATTTGTGTATGAGGCTTAGTTTCAGCAACAGCTTGACAATAAAGCTCAGCCATACGCTTGGAAGCACCCATTACGTTGGTTGGTCGAACTGCTTTATCTGTAGAAATAAGTACAAAGGTTTCAACGCCTTTTTTGACAGCAGCATTAAGGCTATTTGCAGTGCCAATTGCATTATTTTTTAGACCTGCAATTGGATTACACTCCACCAAAGGAACATGTTTATAGGCAGCAGCATGATAAACCGTTTGCACTTGATATTGCTCTATAATTCGTTCCAGTTTTTGTTGGTCCTGAACAGTTCCCAATATCGGAACGATTTGACAACTAGCGGCTTGTCTTAACTCTTTATCAATATCATATAAAGCAAATTCTGTTAGCTCATAGAGCACTAACATTTTAGGTTGATTCTTTATAATTTGGCGACATAGTTCTGAACCAATCGACCCACCTGCTCCTGTCACCATCACAATTTTATTCTGTATATTTTTAGATAGTAAGTGCGCAATCGGTGGAACTGGATCTCGACCAAGTAAATCAATAATATCAACTTCTTGAATATCGGAAACTCGTATTTCACCATCAACTAATTGGGTAAGTCCAGGAAGTTCGGTAATTTTTAAATGAGCTGATTCAAACTGCTGAATAATTTCAGTTTTACGAACTCGACCAACAGATGGAATGGCTAATAAAATCTCATCAACGCGTTCTTTGCTAAATCTCTGTAATGCTTTTTCTACAGAGTAAACTCGTAGTCCTTCAACAATTTGACCTTGCAATGAAGTATGATCATCAATAAAAAAAACAGGTAAATGATCATCCGAACGATTTAATGCAGCTGCGATCTGTTGTCCCGCATCCCCTGCTCCATATATGGCGATTCTCTTGCGACCTATGTCTGAATAGAATGATGCTTTGATAATGAAACGAATAGAAGCACGGCTAACCCATACCCACGTAAACATCATAAATCCGAACATAAATGGGATAGACATCGGAATATATGCATGGGTAAAACTGCTCAGACCATACAAAGCAATCATCGTCAGCGCCACAGCAAGAGCTAATTTAACGATAAAAACTTCATTGAATGTTCTGACAATAAAGTGATAGACGCCAGTAATGACTAAACTAACAATAGCAATCAAACTCACCAACAGGACACCATGTTCAATGCCTGGGATAACTTGTGCACCTAAATCAAATAATCGAATGACATAACAGAGCCATAAGATCACTGGAATAGCTAAAGCATCCAGAAAAACAAGGAAAGTTTGCTTAAGTAGCCTTGGTGCTGAGGCGAATTGATGAATAATCTTTTTCACAATGATCTTCTAATCATCCATTTTACAGTTTGATGCTTATACTCATTTCTTAATGAACTAGAAATGAATTTTACATACTGATTACATAATCATAAAAAACAACAGTTTGAGCCAATATCACCCTCTTGCAAGTGTTTTTGCTTATTGAATCGCATTCTTTACGGTTTGAATAGCTTGAACCGTTTTATCTATACTGTCTTTGCTGAGTGTTGGGTGTACCAAGAACATCAAACTTGTTTCACCAAGTTGTTGCGCGTTCTCTAAACGCTGTTCAGGACGCCATGATGTTCCGTCAAAGGCATGCTCCAAATACACCTCTGAGCATGAACCACTAAAACAAGGCACATTTTGTGTATTAATCTCTTGCATAATTCGGTCACGTGACCAACCTTCAGGTAAAGCAGCTAAATTGACTTGTACATAGCATTTATAATGTGCATGTACATAGTCAGTCGAAGGCAAGTGAACTGTAAAATAAGGAGAATTAGCAAATGCTTTCAGAATCTGCTCTGCATTTTCAGTTCTTTTTCGCGTCCACTCCGCCATATGCGTGAGTTGAATACGACCTATCACTGCCTGCATTTCCATCATACGCCAATTTGTGCCAAACGAATCATGTAACCATCTAAAACCAGGAGGATGTTGCTTGCTATAAACACTGTCATAGCTTTTACCATGATCTTTATAAGACCACATTTTTTTCCAAAGTATTTCATCATTAGTGGTGACCATACCACCTTCACCACCTGTGGTCATAATCTTATCTTGACAGAAAGACCACGCTGAAATGTGCCCGATAGATCCTGCAGGTTTACCTTTGTATTGAGCACCATGAGCCTGAGCACAATCTTCAATAACATACAAACCCTTTTCCTCAGCAAGTTGCATAATTGGATCCATGTCACACATCCAACCTGCTAAATGCACGCAGATAATCGCTTTAGTATTAGGTGTTAAAACAGCTTCAATGGTTCGTCGCGAAATATTTTGAGAATCTAACTCAACATCTGCAAATATAGGATTTGCACCAGCTGTGACAATTGAACTAGCTGAAGCAAGAAAAGTTCTAGATGTCACAATCACATCATGTCCAGCACCGATACCTAATGCCTTAAGTGCTACATCTAATGCAACCGTTCCATTCGCTAAAGCTACCGCATATTGAGTACCAGCAAATGTAGCAAACTCTTTTTCAAATTCACGACACTCCTGCCCCGTCCAATAGTTCACCTTGTTTGAAAGTAATACATTAGATACGGCATCTGCTTCTTGTTGAGTAAAACTTGGCCATGGTTCAAATGCAGTGTTTAACATCTTAATTTA
Organism: Acinetobacter sp. GWC1_38_13; assembly: GCF_001767535.1. Lineage (NCBI taxonomy): Bacteria > Pseudomonadati > Pseudomonadota > Gammaproteobacteria > Moraxellales > Moraxellaceae > Acinetobacter > Acinetobacter sp. GWC1_38_13. The sequence goes on from NZ_MELG01000076.1 coordinate 4,664, forward strand.
CCTTCTCATAAACCATTATCAAAAATGGCATGCTTTTTTTCCGCTATCATTTTACTTATATGAGAAAAATAACTTTCTTCATATAGTTTGTATTACTTCTTTTCCAATATACGTGCAGGATTGCCGACTACTGTTACACCTGCTGGAACACTTTTGGTTACCACAGCGCCCATCCCAACAACTGCACCTTTTCCAATAATTAGGGGCTTATCAGGTGTGCCCTGTTTAATAACCGCACCAGTCCCTATATAGGCATGGTCCTCTATATGAATATTACCATTGCATTTCACACCTGGAGCAAAAGTGACGTAATCGCCAATCACGCAATCATGCTCGACATAACTGTATAAATTAGCATGGAAACATTTACCGATTTTTACATTTGATGTAATTGAAACAAAAGGACTTAGTGCTGCACCCTCTGCCAATTCAATACTATCCATTATTACCACATTATCAGCTTGTACAGTCCACAATTGAAGACCATCCTTGATAAGCTGATTGGCAAGTTTTTCACGAATGTGACTATTTGCAATAGCAATCAGTACAAACTTTTGAGCAGCATTTAAGTTTTTAAAAGATTGATAGTTTAATGCAATATGACCATTTACAACATGCTGCTCTTGTATGCTGTCATCAATAAAATAGATTTCGGCCGAAACACCAAGACGCTGTAATTGTTGTCGAGCAACAGGCATTAAACTACGACCACAACCCGATGCACCATAAATCGCATAGATAGCACTACTCATTCCTTTTCTTCCGATGTAGTGCCTGTAAACTTTGTCATGGTCACCTCGCCAGCTTCATTAATATCATCTTTGGCGATCACTTTTTTCACTGTTTTCAACATGATTTTGAAGTCTAACCAGACCGACTGATTTTCAACGTACCACGTATCTAGTTTAAATTTCTCTTCCCAACTAATCGCATTCCGCCCATTGACCTGTGCGTGCCCAGTCATACCTGGACGTACATCATGACGTTTGGCTTGTTCTTTATTGTATAAAGGTAGATATTCCATCAGTAACGGACGTGGACCTACAACACTCATATCTCCTTTAATTACATTCCAAAGCTCTGGCATTTCATCCAAACTGGTTGAACGCAACATTTTGCCAAATGGGGTCAAGCGCTCGCTATCGGGTAGCGGATTACCTTGTGCGTCTACTGCATCTTTCATGGTGCGGAATTTGATCATTTCAAAAGGTTGACCATGTAGACCCGAACGGACTTGACGAAACAGTACAGGTGAACCCAAGTTCTTTTTCACTTTATAAGCGACAAAAGCGTACAATGGTGAAAGAAGGATGAGGGCAATAGAAGCAATGATAATATCAAGTAAGCGTTTTAACATTTATAGACCTAAAATATTGAGTAAGCGTTGGTTGACTTTATCTGCATCAAATTTTTCCTGAGCTATTTTATAACTCTCAATTCCCATTTTTTCGATTTGTTCAGGCTGTTCTATAAAATAAATCATTTTTTCAGCCAATGCTTCAGGATTCCACTTAGCCACAATAAATCCATTTACACCATGTTCAACAGTTTCACGACAACCTGGTACATCTGTGGTAACCACTGCGCGCCCGATCGCCATTGCTTCTTGTGTACTACGCGGCACACCTTCACGATAAGATGGCAATACAAAGACATGACTCTTGGCTATCCAGTCTTTTACATTATCTACATGACCGGGATAATCAATAATATTTGAAGAAATTAATTCGTCTAATTCAGATTGTGTTAATGCACCCAAATTGTGAGGGTCGATCGCACCTAAAACAGTAAATTGCGTTTCAGGATATTTTTCTTTTACGATTTTTACCGCAGCAAGAAAATCGTGAATCCCTTTTTCCTTCAGTAGCCGACCAATAAATAGAAAATTAATGGGTTGCTGAATATTCGGTACAGGTTGGTAAGGATAATCTTTCAAGTTTAAACCAATACCACCAAGAACCTCAACTTTTTTTACGTTTATCGCGTGTTGATCGAGTAAATCTAAAGGATCATCAGGGTTTAAAAAAATAAGTTTATCTAATTGAGGTAAAGCAAATTTATAAAGTAAAACTTGAATCTTTTTAATCAATTCTGTTTTTTTACTTAAGCCTTCAGGCTGCTGTGTAAATGTATAGCCTAACCCTTCTAACATACCTACAATTCTTGGAACTTTTGCTAACTTTGCGGCAATGGTTCCAAAAATAACAGGTTTGCTAAAATATGAAAAAACTAAGTCCGGCTTAATTTCTCTAATTTTTTTTGCAAGCTTATATGTGGCTACAATATCTGCAAGTGGATTAAGTCCACCACGGTTTAATTCATAGGTAACAGGAATAGCACCTAAGGATTCTATTTTCTTTAGGTCAGCATCAGAATATTCAGAAGTAAAGGCATAAACCGTATACTGCTTTTCTCGCATTGCACGAATTAAATCTGCACGAAAACTATAAAAGCTTGATGCAATTGTACCGATAATAATAATTTTCATCATTTACTTTAACTAAAAAAAAACATGAATCGACACCTTTCAAAATCCTGAACAGTTTCAGTTCAAAACTATATATTTTCAATATCTGCAATAAATTTTTGCATAATATTTTTTTTATCAATGAATTTCTCAGCACACTTTCTCACATCTAATCTAGTATCTAGTTTAAAATTATCAGCGTACCTTAACAAATCATCAAATATGAAAGTATTAGAATATTTATAATACTTAAAGGATGTATCCAAAGAAGCATCCCTGTGTCCTGAATAAACAGGCAATCCCATAGCAAGCATCTCACGCACCTTCAAAGTTGATCCTTCTTTTAGATTCTGACGATACATCGCTAGAGAACCTAATCCAACATCACATTTCGAAGCTATGGTATAGTATTCATCTACACTCATAGCGCCATGAATGATAATTCTTTTTAAATATTTATTATTTGATATCATTATTTTTTGAGTATCTGTAAGATTGCCAATTAGATGAATAAAAAAACTTTTCTCGCCCTCATATTCATTTAAAGAATTAAGTAAAATATCTAGACCATGCCATTCAGCGAAATGACTACATATGAATAAAATATTTATTGAATCATCTCTACTATCCTTCAAAAGTTTAATATTTTTAATTTCAATACCATTTGGATAAACAATAATTGGCTTTTTAGCTTTTCTTTCATCTCTTTCATATAAAGCTATTTCTTCAGTTACACCAGCAATATACAAACTATTTTTAACTGAAAACTTCCCCGTAATTCGCTCTATAAAAGATGCCAACTTACCTTTTAATCCTTTTCTAATTAGCTTTAGTTCTTCAATCTCTTTAGAATGATGAACACCAACTCTATTTTTTATTAATGGGGAAAAAATAAAGGTAAAAGGATCAAAAGTTAAGTGTCTAAATAAAATAAGATCATATTTTTTCCTTAACTTAAAAACTATGATCCAAAAAAAAGCATTCCTAATTAATATAAAATCTAAATATTTAGGAATACCCCTTTCAAAAGACTCTTTGATCTCTCCTGAATGTAGAGCTAATGTTTTCCACTCTATATTTTTAATCTCTTTAGCAGAATTAAACTCATAAAGTAGTTGATTCCTCTGTCCTGAACCCAGATTTCTAACCCCTGTAACATGCAGAATTTTTTTAACTTTCATTAGTACGCACTCTATCTAAAATTTTATTAGCAGCTCTTCCATCGCCATAAATACCTAAACTTTCCATCATTTGAGAGTTAGAAGATACTATTGCATCAACTATAAGTTCAGGATCATAGCCTACCAATTTATTAAAACCATAATTCACCAATTCAATCCACTCAGTTTCTTCACGTAAAGTAACACAGTATTTCCCATGAAAATATGCTTCTTTCTGTACTCCACCTGAATCAGTAACAATAAGATCACTATGTACCTCCAACCATACCATTTCTAAATAACCAACGGGATCTACAATCTTAATGTTATTTGGAACAATAATTTCATGTTCTTTAATTTTATTGACTGTTCTCGGGTGCAATGGCAAAATTATATCTTTGGCGGAGAGCCCTAAACCTTTAAAAATATTTGAAAGCTTATATTTATCATCTGTATTTTCTGCACGATGAATCGTACATAGTATAAAATTGTTTAAATCAAGTAACTCAAACCAATCTGGTTTTATCATTTTCTCTTTATAATAAAGTGATACGTCATACATAATATCACCCACTATAAATATTTTACTTTCATCAACTCCTTCATTTAACAAATTATTCTTTGCTCCAAGACTAGGAACAAATAAATAATCGCTAATTTGATCAGTTAGAATTCGATTAACTTCTTCTGGCATTTTTTTATTAAAAGAACGTAAACCAGCCTCAACATGCGCTATAGGTATGTGAAGTTTTACAGCAGCCAAAGCTCCGGCTAACGTTGAATTTGTATCACCATAGACTAAGACTAGATCAGGCTTTTCATCTAATAAAATATCCTCAATTTCCTCTAACTGTTGCCCAGTCATTGCACCATGAGTTTTTCCACCAGTTTGTAGGTTATATCTTGGAATAGGAATACCCATTTCATCAAAGAAAATATCTGACATATTCTGATCGTAATGCTGACCAGTATGTATTATAACTTCTTCTATATCTTGGCAATTAGCTACTGCTCGAGAAAAAGCTGCTGCTTTTATAAACTGAGGTCTTGCACCCAATACTGTTAAAATCTTCATATTAAAATCCAATCTAATTTTTACCAAGTTTATAAATGATAAAATTAAATAATAATTTTACCATCTAAAAGCTACTAAATATTAACAACATTAAAAATTTAGGCCATAACTAATATCCATTATATTTAACTTTACAACACAATCCCACAATTAATAAAAAAAATGAAATTACAAAAGAATTAAATGGAACAGAGGTGAAGCAACTTATAAAAACAAAAATAAAAACTGCTAAAAAATTTTCTGATTTTGATTTTTTCAGAATAAAAAAGATGCTACACAAAAATATTGAAAAAAATATAAATAGTATTATTCCTCCTTGAGCCAAAAAATAAATAAATTGACTATCTGGAGATTCTTCTAAAGCCAATTGGGGTGGGATAATAGTACCGAATGGATTAAGTGTTACATAGTTCATAAGGCTCATCCATGCATTTACACGACCACTCAAGTTACCTGAACCATCAACTCCATTATTTACAACATTTCCAATTTCAATTGTTCTCTCTAAATTAGACTCAGACGAAAAATTAAAAATTAAAAAAAATGCTATAAATAAAGTTATAGTAGCTCCCAATAATGTCTTTAAGCTTTCCAGTTTATTCCCTCGCTGAAATAAGTAAAATAAAGTTATAGCATAACCAAAAAATATCCCAACCATGCTTGTTCTAGAACTTGATAAAATCACACAAAGAAGACTTAAAAACATAAAAACTATTGAGAGAATATTCTGTTGCTTAAAATATTTTTTTATAATTAAAAAAAAGAAAAAAGAAATTCCAGAAAAAAAACCTAGAATATTAGGATTTACAAAGAAACCGGTCGCTCTTCCTCCAATTTCCTCTACTCCCAATCCAATTTGACTCTTATTAATTAAAAGAGTAAAAAACTCAAACACCCCTAAAGGTCCACTTAATCCATAATTAAAAAAAAGAAATTGGGCTAAAGCGAAAAGAAAACAGAGCGATATAAGCAAACCATTAACCCAAAATAAAAATACCAAACTAACTAGATACCCAAAATAAAAGAAAATTATTGGTATAAATAAATATATATATATTTGTGCCAATAATCCCATACTCCCATAAAGAAGAGCACCTAAAACAGAAAAAATAATTACAATAAAAAACCATAAATACCAAACAACAAAAATATTATTAGTTAAAACCTTCGGATAAATAAAAAAAAGAAAAGCTAAAACAGGTAGGTGTAAAACAAAAAAATATGGAACAGGATTACCAAGAAATTCAAAGTAAAATATATCAGAGAGAATACAGAAAAAATAACTAACAAAAAATAAGAAATTTATTATAGATTTCTTATTAATTATCAAAAAATTCATATATTAATCCTTTTAGTTATTCCTAATGTTAATACCCTTAAAATCCTTTTTCTGAAGATCATCAGGCCTATAAAAAACATAAATAACCATATTAAAAAATTAGGAATTAAATCTTTAAAATTAAAAATATTTAATATTGATAAAATTAAAATTATAAAAGTTATGAGATATGTTCTAAAAGTAGAAATATTACGCCATACAAGTTTAGAAAACTCAGTTCTTACAACAAAAAAAATCCAAAATGAAGTAGCAAATGCAATAGCTGATCCTGATGAACCTAATATAGGAACTAAAAAATAATTCCCTAAAATGTTAACTAACATCGCAATAATTGAAGCGACCATAAGTAAGCTCGTTTTTCTTACTATAGCGATACCTATAGCTGTTGTCTCTGAGAGCGTATAAAAAAGTGGTCCAATTACACATGCTACAATTAAACTTTGTACTGTTAAATACTGACTAGGCAAGAAAAAGGGAATTATCCATGAGAACAAACCAGATAAGACCGCTAAAAAAAATATAATCATCAATAAATATTCAGTAATCTCATCTATTTTATTATAATCTACATTACCCTCACTCACCCATTTATAGACTACAGGTGCCCATATCGTATTAAAAATTGTTGCTATAATAGTTACGGCACCAGCTATACTCATTGAAACAGAGTAAACACCTAATTCATGATAATTAGAAAATTGACGAAGAAAAAGCCTATCAGACATATTCAAAGCCCAAGAGGCTAAAGCTCCAATCAATAAAGGGAAGCCGAAAAAAAAGTACTTTTTAAGCTGTTTTTTATCTATTTTCTCTTGAATAGAGTTCAACCAATCTTTTCTAGTATTAAACGCATAAAATAAGAATGCAGAAACTATTGATAACGTATTTATAGACAACAGACTAAAAGTATCTCTAGGACCTCCCAAAAGGAAAATGCCTATAATAAAAATTAACAACAATAATTTTGGCAATAATTGACTAATAGAAAAAGCAAAAGCTCTGTCTTGCATTCGCAACACTAAAGAAAGGAATCTAGTTAATAATGCAGCAACAAAGCATATTATAGTTATGACGCTTAAATATGTACTAGCTATTCCATATAACCAAATAGATAAAATATTTGAATTATATATAAGGATAAGAAAAACAGAAAAAAGACTAAAAAAAATACAAGGAAATATAAGAGTTTTTAATAATAAGGCTTTATTCTGTGTTTCATGATACTCTCGAACATAAGCTTGATCTAATCCTAACCCAAATAAAAGAACAGCAAAGCTCGTAAAAACTTGAAGCATTGAAATTCGACCAACATCTTCAACACTATAAAACCAAGTAATTAAAGGAAGGCTTATAAGGCTTAATATCCCTCCACCTATAGGACCTAAAGCATAGCCTAGAATTTTTTTTAGGTGCATTATCCTACCTCATTGGGAAATAATATATCATCCCAAATAGGAATATTTTCTTTCCAACTTGATGATTTTTTTATAAAATTTCTAACTAATTCATTATTATCTTCAGACTTTTTACACCCACTCACAACCATTGCATTCAACTTTTCCGCAACATCGTCTACTGAATCAATTAATATTAATTTAGATGTTAATTCTGTTAGTTGTTGATACGGCAACCAACTGCCTGCTAACACCCAACCTCCAGCATATAATGTTTCCTGCATAGATCCACTGAACTGATCTGTAGGTTGTATATTAATAAGAATATCAATAACTGATCTTAACTTAGCTATCTCATGGAAATCATAGAATTGATCTAGAATAGTATATTTAATATCTTTATTTTTATCTAATGCTACTTTAATCAGCTCTTTACTATCGCCACCATAAGCAAGTGGAAAAACCAAATGAATATTATCTAAAAATTCTATATTTTGCTCAGCAACTTTATCAATTACTTTCAATTGCTGATGCGCTAAATTAGCATTATAACCTACCATAATTTTTATTTTATTAATTGGTAAATTAAAACTATTACACAAAGCAAAGTAATCTTCATTTTTCAGTCGATCAATTTCGTCTAAAGCAGGCAATCCAAATCTAGCTACATAAAGCTCAGTTGCTATTGCTGCTTTCTTTTCAATAAATAAAGCCTTTGTTGTTGGATTTGTAAAAATAATTGCATCAGAACCTTTAAATATTAACTTTTGAAGAAAAAATTTAAACTTTGAGGCAATACGATAAAAATCACTTCCCCAGATAACAGACACTAGTCGATTGGTTTTTCTTTTTAATTTAAAAATATACGGTCCTAGAAAAAAATAAACAAAATGTATGACGATGACATCATAGTCATCATCCAGTTCATCAATAATCTTACTTAATTCAAACAGACTATTTAAAGCTGAAAATGAAAAACCAAATTTTACAGTAATATTCTTTTGTGTACGTACAAATTTATTTTTGATCTCTTGCCCAAAGGATATTAAATCAACTGATACACCCTTTTTGTCATACTGATTAACAAAATCCTTGATAAAAACAGAATCTCCATCTCCAATCACAAGCATTTTTTTCATTACGTTATCCTAATGCTGTAATAATTTTTTTCTGTGCATCTATACTTAGATAAGGATGCATAGGCAAACTCATTACTCTTTCTGCAATCGCATCACCTACAGGTAACCATACATTTGTATCGGCAACTGCTGGTTGTTTATTCAATGGAATTGGATAATGTACAGCTGTCGGAATACCTTGCTCTTGTAACTTTTTTTGGATTTCTGCTCGATTATCGACCTGAATCGTATATTGTGCCCATGCGCTGGTATTATGTGGCTCTAGGTATGGTGTGGTGTGAACACCGGCTTGATTAAATAACTGATTATAGATTTCAGCTACTTTTTGACGTGCCTGCATTTCATCATCCAAAATTTCTAATTTTGGCAATAAAATTGCTGCTTGAATAGTATCTAAACGGCTATTAACGCCAACTCGAATATGGTGATAACGACGATCTTGTCCATGGCGAGCAATTTGACGGATCACTTTAGCAAGCTCATCATCATTGGTAAAAATAGCACCACCGTCACCATAGCAGCCCAATGGCTTACTTGGGAAAAAGCTGGTACAAGCAACCGTACTTAGGTTACAGCTTTTACGCCCTTTATAGGTTGCACCAAAGCTTTGTGCAGCATCTTCAATAACAGGAATTTTATATTTCGCTGCAATTGCATTGATTGCATCAAAGTCTGCACACTGCCCATATAAACTTACAGGAATAATAGCCTTGGTTCGAGGTGTAATTGCAGCTTCTAATTTTTCAACATCTAAATTATAAGTCTTCGGGTTTACATCAACATAAACAGGTTTTGCACCTAAGAGTGCAACTGTTTCAGCAGTAGCAATATAAGTGAAACCTGGAGTAATCACTTCATCACCAGGCCCAATACCAAAAGCCATTTGTGAAATTTGTAGGGCATCTGTACCATTGGCACAGGTAATACAGTATTTTGCACCTACATAAGAAGCAAGTTTTTCTTCGAGTTCAGCAACTTCAGGCCCCAAAATATACTGGCCATGTGCTAATACACGCTGAATACCCGCGTCAATTTCAGCCTTGATACGTGACTGCTGTGCTTTTAAATCAATAAATTCAATCATGCTGCCGCCTGCTCTTTGGTCACAATCTTACCATTTAAGCGATAAATTGCCCCTGTGTGTTCACACGCCACTTGGGCTTCACCTTCTAAAGGTAAATCTAACTGCTCGCCAAATTCACTCATCCAGCCAATCTGTTTTGCAGGAACACCGACCATCAATGCATACGCCGGTACATCTTTATTAATTACCGCACCAGCACCTACAAATGAATACTCACCAATCGTAACACCGCAAACAATGGTACAGTTCGCACCAAGTGTTGCACCTTTTTTAACCAAGGTATTACGATATTGGTCTTTGCGTTCAATTAAAGAGCGTGGGTTATACACATTGGTGAAAACCATGCTTGGTCCACAAAATACACCTTCTTCCAAGGTCACGTTATCGTATACCGACACGTTATTTTGAACTTTACAATGGTCGCCAATAACGACTTTGTTGCCAACGAATACGTTTTGGCCTAAAGAAACACCTTTACCAATTTTGGCTCCGCCACAGACATGTACAAAGTGCCAGACCCGTGAATCTTCACCGATTTGTGCGCCATCATCCACTATGGCCGTTTCATGTTGATAAAAGCTCATGCTTTTTTCACCTTTGCCAATAATGGATGAGGATTTTCCGGATTTTCAACCAAAGGTGCAACACGAATCACTTCAACAGTCTCAATTGCAGCACGGTTTTCTTCAACCCCATACCCTTTACCATCTAGGATACGCTGGTAGCTTTGCGTATGAAGATCAGTAAAACCGCCTGAAAACTCAAGTTCTTCATTTTCAATGGTAATACTGCGGTAAGTGAGTTTTTCACCTTTCACGGCATTTGCAGGCAAGTTATTCGCATCAATCGACAAGAACCAGCGTACACGCGCACGTTCATATTCTAAATAACCTGATGCAGTTTTCTCATCACGATAATGCACTTCATTTTTCACAATTTTGCCAAAAATAAAATGCAGCATGTCATAAAAATGCACACCAATATTGGTTGCTACGCCACCCGATTTATTATCTACCCCTTTCCATGATTTTAGGTACCATTTACCACGCGAGGTTAGATAGGTCAGATCTACATCAAAAACTTTACCTTCAGGTGCTGCTTGAACTTTGTCACGTAAAGCAATAATAGATGGGTGTAAACGTAGCTGTAAAATTGAATTTACTTTTGCACCATATTGTTTTTCGTATTCAGACAGTAAATTTAAATCATCTGAACTTAAAACCAGAGGCTTCTCACAAATCACATCAATCCCATTTTTTAATGCATATTTCATGTGGGGTGCATGTAAGTAGTTTGGTGAGCAAATAGCGACATAATCCAGCTTTTCACCTTTAAGTTTTTGATCCTCTACATAGGCTTCAAACTCTTCAAACTCGGTAAAAAACTCAGCTTCTGGAAAGTGGCTGTCCATAATACCAACAGAATCGTTGACATCCATTGCTACAGCCAAAGTGTTGCCTGTTTCTTTAATCGCTTTTAAGTGACGTGGAGCGATATAACCAGCAGCACCAATCAGGGCAAATTTTTTCATATTTTTTTCTACAATCTATTTTTGGGTGAATCTTATAAACGGAATACGGTAAAACCTTGTGCTGTCATTTCATCACGGTTAAACAAACTTTTTACATCAGTCAATACAGGTTGTTCGGCTTTAACGTAAGCTCGTAACTGCTCAGGACTTAAAGTACGAAACTCATGATGTCCCACAGCCACAACCAAACTGTCCACAGGGTGTTCAGCATCTACCTGAACCAAATCAATTCCATATTCATGTTTAACTTCTTCGGCATCAGCCCATGGGTCACATACTGCAACTTTAATGCCCCATTGATCAAACTCTTTGATCACATCTACAATTTTACTATTACGAATATCTGGGCAGTTTTCTTTAAAAGTGATACCTAAAACGCCAACAGTAGCTTTGGTCACATCAATATTATTCTTCACCATTCTTTTAATAGTCGCGCGTGCCACATAACGCGCCATGTTGTCGTTAATACGACGGCCTGCCAAAATCACTTGTGGGTGATAACCTACTTCTTCTGCTTTATGGGTTAAGTAGTACGGATCAACACCAATACAATGTCCACCAACTAAGCCCGGACGGAACGGTAAAAAGTTCCATTTACTTCCAGCCGCTTCAAGTACATCGATCGTATCAATACCTAAGCGATCAAAAATAACGGATAACTCATTCACCAAAGCAATATTTAAATCACGCTGCGTGTTCTCGATTACTTTGGCTGCTTCCGCAACTTTAATACTCGAAGCTTTGTGTGTACCTGCTGTAATAACACTTCCGTAGACTTGATCGACGATTTCAGCAATTTCTGGGGTGCTGCCACTGGTGATTTTTTTAATCTTCGTTAAAGTATTCACTTTATCGCCAGGATTGATCCGCTCTGGACTATAGCCCGCAAAAAAGTCAACGTTGAATTTTAAACCCGAAATTTGTTCAAGTACAGGAATACAAACTTCTTCTGTCGCACCAGGATAAACGGTTGATTCATAGACAACAATATCACCCTTTTTAATGACCTTACCTAAAGTTTCACTTGCCTTTTTCAAAGGTGTTAAATCTGGACGATTTACATGATCAACTGGGGTTGGCACAGTAACGATAAAAAAGTTGCAGGTTTTTAGATCTTCTAAATTTGCACTATAACTTAATTGCGTTGCTTGACTGAGTTCTTCTGGTGAAACTTCCAAAGTATGGTCTTGCCCACTTTTCAGCTCATCTATACGTTTTTGGTGGATATCGAAACCCACTACTGATGTTTTTTTGCCAAATTCAACTGCCAGTGGCAAACCTACATACCCTAAACCAATAATTGCTATTTTCAATTCGGCAAGTTGCATCACAATCAGCCTTTTCCTTTATTAAAGTTTATATCTGTCTGTACAAAATCTACGAAAAATTCTTCATCTATGAAAGATTCTTTCAAATTAACTAACCGCATTAATCTGCGCGCGTACTATAACAAATTTTTTAAAAAAATCTCATCTCAATTGTATGATTGTGTTTAATGAGAAATCCAATAGTCAATTGGCAAACTTTTCCATTACTATAAACTATAAGAAGTATGAACCTCTGCTAATCATTCTGTATAGACGGTCTCATTTTCCAGTAATTCACAAGCCACGTTTTCAATTACTTAATACAACGCCTACTATCTCACCATTAGAACCTCGAACCTTTCTACAGCATCACTAATTAACAGAAATAGATTACCTAAAGTAATGTCTTACTCGGTAAGCAAGAGTTATGCGCATCATCAGCTTATTCATAAAAAATCATTACAATTTTCAAGTAGAATCAGCCCTGATTTTGCATATAAAAGCGATCAAATTCTATAGATTTTTTGATTTTGACACAAACACTTGAACAACCATTTATAAGTGCATTTTAAAGAAAAGTCAGCTAGAATTGGCAGAATTCTAAATCTAAAGGCAGGTTGTTGTAAGACAACTGATATAAATATTGAAGGGTCAAGTGTGAAGCATTATCAACTATTTTCTATTCTTGCAATTAGCATAAGTACTGTAGGATGTGCTGTTACTCCAGGCTTACAAACCTATGATATTCCGACACAAGGTAACTATACGACCGACCTTGGAACCAATGTCAATGTCGTTAAAATAACCCAAGAAAACTTACCAGCAATTCAACCTGCTCAAATCGACTATCGAAATAACTACTCAACACTTTTTAAACAACAACAGCCAGCATATCGTTTAAGTTCTGGAGATGTGCTTTCAATTCAACTATGGGCCTATCCAGAAATTACCCCACCCGTAAATAATTTAACCAACGATCAATCAATTCAAGCCAATGGTTACCCGATTGATTATAATGGATATGTACAAATTCCATTAGTTGGCCGCTATAAAGCCGCGGGTAAAACATTAGCCCAACTCAATACAGACTTACGTAACCAATTTGCACGTTATCTAAAAAATCCTGATGTAATTGTGCGAGTACTTGCTTATCAAGGACAGCGCTATTCTGTTCAAGGCAGTGTTAAAAAAAGTGGTCAATTTTATCTAACAGACCAACCTGTAAGTATTTACACAGCTTTGGGTGTGGCTGGTGGTGTATCTGAACTAGGAGATAATACTTACATTCAGCTTGTTCGAAATGGAAGAACATATGACTTAAACACTATTGCACTTGAAAAGGCGGGCTACTCACTACATAAATTACTGGTACAACCTAACGATACAATTTATGTAAGTACTAAAGAAAATCAAAAAATTTATGTGATGGGTGAGTCTGGTAAGAACCAAGCCTTACCAATGCGTGATCAAGGCATGACCTTAAGTGATGCTTTAGGTGAAAGCTTAGGAATCAACCCACTATCAGGCAGTGCTAGTCGTATTTACGTACTCAGAACCAATCCAAATGATCGCAGCACGGCACTGTATCATATGAATTTGATGAGCTTGGGTGATTTTGGTCTCGCAAATCAATTTAAATTGCGCAGTAATGATATTGTCTATGTCGATGCAACTGGCTTAACTCGCTGGCAACGTGTTATCAACCAAGTTATTCCTTTCTCTAGTGCACTATACAATTTTGATCGTCTTGGACAATAATCTATATGAAGATTCAAAATATTTTAGTCGTTTGCGTAGGTAATATCTGTAGAAGTCCTATGGCTGAATACTTATTAAAACAACAGCATCCTAATTTACATATTGAATCAGCTGGTATTTCTGGGCTTGTAGGTCACTCAGCTGACGATAAAGCACAATTATGTATGCACAGATTCAGTATCGACATGAGTGGCCATATTGCAAAAAAACTAAATGCTGAATTGATCAAGAAAGCTGACTTAATCTTAGTAATGAGTAATAATCAGCAACGCCATCTTGAACAGACATGGCCATTCGCTAAAGGCAAGGTTTTCAGATTAGGGCATTGGCAGAATAAAAACGTATCTGATCCATATCAACATGATCAGAAATTTTTTGATGATACATGCGAGCTTATCCAACAGTGCGTTACTGATTGGAAAAAATATATTTAACTTTTTAGATTTAAGATTATGAGTCAAAATACGAATACCGAAGACACAATTGACCTAAAAGAGCTTTTCTTTGCTTTAATAGCTCAATGGAAACTGATTGCTTTATGTGTCATTTTAAGCCTAGTTCTTGCTTTACTTTATCTCAGAGTCACACCAGATACTTATTCTGTAGACGCACTCGTACAAGTAGAAGACAGTAAAGGTGCTTCGGCAGCTCTATTAGGTGATTTGTCTCAAATGATTGATCAAAAATCACCAGCTCAATCAGAAATCGAAATTTTAAAATCTCGTTTAGTTTTAGGTTCAGTTATACATGCTTTACATCTCGATTTAAATATTTCTAGTATCGAGGATACACTTAGCCAACGCTTAATGAATGGCTCAAATTATGAAGTTGAATATGTTCCTAATAGTGTATTATTTAAAGACAATAACAAACAATTTGAAGTTAGGAAATTTGAGATTCCACAACAGTTCCTAGATAAAACGCTAATCTTAAATTTTAAAAATGGTCAATTTACTTTAACTAATACTGCAACAAATGAGGCTGTCTTAACCGCTCCACTTAACCAACTAAATACTATTAACAATCAAAATGGTATTTGGAAAGTTGATATTCGCACTCAGGACCAACTTAAAACTGACTATTTGATTCAAAAGCAGTCATTACCTGCAGCTGTCGATAAATTGAGTGCAAGCTATTCTGTAGCCGAAAAAGGAAAACTGACAGGAATTCTCGGACTTAATTATAGAGGTCAAGATAAGGAACATATTACTAAGGTCTTGAATGCGATCTTGGCTGCTTATAGCGCACAAAATGTAGAACGTCGCTCAGCAGAAACAGCTCAAACTTTAAAATTCTTAGATGAGCAGCTCCCTGACCTAAAAAAACAACTTGATGATGCTGAACGAGTCTTCAATAAGTTTCGTCAACAATATAATACGGTTGATGTGACTAAAGAATCTGAGCTTTACTTAACGCAGAGTATTACCTTAGAAACTAAGAAAATTGAGTTACAACAACAACAAGCCGATCTTGCAGCAAAGTACACTGCTGAACATCCTGCAATGCGTGAAATCAATGCTCAGATTGGTGCCATTGACAAACAAATTACTGAATTAAACAGCACATTAAAACAGTTACCTGATATTCAGCGCCAATATTTACAACTTTTCCGTGAAGTTGAAGTCAAGACCCAACTCTACACAGCATTATTAAACTCATATCAGCAATTACGTATCGCGAAAGCTGGCGAAATTGGTAATGTTCGTATTGTTGATACTGCCGTTGAACCAGTAGAACCTATCAAACCGAAGAAAATACAAATTCTCATTCTTGCTATTTTCCTTGGTGGCTTCTTAGGAACTCTGCTTGCTCTACTAAGAAATATGCTACGTACTGGAGTCAAAGATTCAGCACAAATTGAACGCGAGTTCGATCTACCAGTTTATGCAACAGTACCAAGATCTCCTGTACAAGAAACTCGTATGAGTATCTTGAAAAAGAAAAAATCAATTCCTATCTTGGCTGTCAAGCATAGCGATGATATAGCGATTGAAAGTTTACGGAGCATTCGTACCGCTATTCATTTTGCGCTATCGAATGCAAAAAATAATATTATTATGGTAGCTGGTCCTGCCCCTGAAGTTGGTAAATCTTTTATTTCAACAAACTTAGCAACGATTTTTGCTCAAGGTGATAAAAAAGTACTTCTAATCGATGCTGATATGCGTCGTGGTTATATGCACAAATACTTTGATGTTGAGGTCAAACCAGGTTTATCTGAGTTTCTTAGCAATCAAGTAGAATTGAGGAAAGTTATTCACAATACACAAGTGAATGGTTTAGACGTGATCACACGTGGTAAAAGTCCAACCAATCCTTCTGAAATGTTGAGTTCACAAAAATTCAAAACCTTGCTAGATGAATTAAGCACGCAGTATGACCATATTATTATTGATACACCGCCTGTATTGGCCGTGACAGACGGTATCATTATTTCTCAATATGCTGGCGTTAACTTGTTGATTGCTCGTTACTCGAAATCACAAATGAAAGAGCTTGAACTCAGCTTAAATCGTTTTGAACAAGCTGGTGTGAAAGTCAATGGTTTCATCTTGAATGATATCCAACGCACAGCTGGTGCTGGTTATAGCTATAACTATGCATATGCCTATAAAGCCCAAAAAGAAGATTAAGTTCTCTTTTCAAGCTTTAATAAAAGCCAAATCATTTGATTTGGCTTTTTTTAAACATAAATCTTATAAAAAAACCTACGCATTTTACAGCTGAGTTATTCATTGCTTAAGCTTAGACATGCTAAGATCATTGACATATTTTTATTTAGAATCTCACTTTTGGACATCTCATGAGTAAAGCTTTACCTCTCATTGCTGCAGTTGTGTTAGGCGGTGCGGCCCTAGTACCTGTTTATTATGCGACACAAAATCCAACCACTGAGTTTGGCGCGAAAGCTGATAAAAATGCAGCACCTGTTGCTAAGATCAGCTATGCTCTCGGTTATGAAGTTGCAAAGCAAACTCCACCAGAGCTTGAAACGAATGCATTTATTACAGGTTTCCGTGATGCACACTCTCAGAAGCCTGCAGCATACTCTGAGGAAGAGTTACAAGCAGCATATGTAGAATTCCAAAAAGAGATGCAACAAAAGCAACAAGACGAAACCAAAAAAGTTGAGGCAACTAACTCAAGTTTCTTAGCTGAAAATGCTAACAAAGAAGGTGTTAAAACAACAGCATCTGGCTTGCAATACAAAATCACCAAAGAAGGAACTGGCAAACAACCTGTTGCAACTTCTGTCGTTAAAGTACATTACAAAGGTCAATTAACTGACGGTAAAGTATTTGACAGCTCATACGATCGTGGTGAACCAATCGAGTTTCCATTAAATCAAGTCATTCCTGGCTGGACTGAAGGTCTACAACTCATGAAAGAAGGCAGTAAGGCAACGCTTTATATCCCTGCTAACTTGGGCTACGGTGAACAAGGCGTGCCAGGCTCTATCCCGCCAAATAGTACTTTGATTTTTGATGTCGAATTAATCGCTGTAAAATAATGATATAGGGAGAGCTTGTGCTCTCCTTTATTTTGGAAGAAAGAATGAAAAAACTTACACTTACTCTCATAACATTGATGATTGGAACGGTTCAAGCAGCTCCTATCACCCTAAAAAGTCCACAAAAAGATCAATTGGGTTATAGCTACGGTTATTTAATGGGGAAAGGAAATACAGAAACGCTCAAAGACTTAAATATCGAAACCTTTGTGCTAGGGCTTGAAGATGCAATTAAGGGAAAACCAGCAACACTCAGTGATGAGCAAATGGCGGCTGTTCTCAACCAATATAAAAAGCGACTTGAAGCCAAACAATTAGTTGAATTCCAAGAGCAGGCAGAAAAAAATGCTCAAGAAGGAAAAAACTTTCTAGCAGAAAATGCTAAAAAGCCAGATATCATCACAACAAAATCAGGTTTACAGTATCAAGTTCTTCAACAAGGTGCTGGTAAATCGCCAAAGTTAACATCAACAGTAAAAGTAAATTACGAAGGTCGGTTAATTGATGGAACTGTGTTTGATAGCTCAATTGCTCGCAACCATCCTGTTGAATTTAAACTGAATCAAGTCATTTCTGGCTGGACTGAAGGTGTCCATACGATGAAAGAAGGTGGTAAAAGTCGTTTCTTTGTGCCATCTAACTTAGCATATGGTGACATGGGTGCTGGAGATGCAATTGGACCGAACAGCACACTTATTTTTGATATTGAATTACTCGAAGTAAAATAGTAATAAACCCTCCTTGTTGGAGGGTTTATTTTTTAATGTTTCAAATGTCTTGGGCGAAAACCCGTGATTAGTAAACCGATAACATAAGCAGCGACACCCAATACACACAAGCCAACAACTTCTGCAATTCGCAACCACTGAGCGATATCACCTTGGTACCATGTTAAAGCATATGCAAGAGCAGCAATCATGGTCATGTTGGCAACTAAAAATTGGAAACCAAGCTTTTTCCAATGCGTCCCAAAACGATAGATATTTCGTTTGTGTAAATAAAAATACAGCATTCCAGCATTGACTAAAGCAGAGCCCGAAGAAGCGAGTGCTAAAGCCATATGCTCAGCATGCCAATCAATTAATTTAAAGAACCCAATAAATACAACGTTTAAAATCGCATTTGCAGCAACTGCCATGAGACCGACACGAACTGGTGTTTTGGTATCCTGTTGTGCATAAAAACCTGGTGCAAACACTTTAATCAACATAAATGAAATTACACCTGCACTCATGCATTGCAATGCAAGTGCCGTCATATGTGTATCTTCTAAAGTAAATTCGCCACGTTGGAATAAAGCTTGAATAATCGGTGTCGATAACATGAATAATGCAATACTTGCAGGAATACCGACCAACATAATGATCTTGGCAGCCCAATCAATCATGCTTTTAAATTTAGCTTGATCTTGCTCAGCGTGACGCGCAGATAGTGAAGGTAAAATAACTGTGCCGATCGCAACCCCAATGAGACCTAATGGTAGTTCAGTCATTCGTTCAGCACTGTATAACCACGATACTGAACCATCTTGCATGAACGATGCCCAAATCGTATTTAACAGTAAATTAATTTGTGTCACTGAAACACCGAATAATGCAGGCAACATTAGTTTCAGGATACGATCAACACCCTCATGCTTAAAATCAACTTTAGGTGGAATAAGTAAGTTCTTTTTCCAAAGCTCAGGGATTTGTATCGCTAACTGTAAAACACCTGCAACCACGACAGCCCAACCCAATGCCATAATGGGTTCTGCCATAAAAGGTGTTAACCACCATGCTCCTGCAATCATCGCAATGTTCAAAAGCACAGGTGAAAATGCTGGCGATGCAAATGAGCCATAGCTATTTAAGATACTACTCGCAAAAGCCGTCAACGACATGAACATTAAATAAGGAATCGTGAGGCGGAACATATCCACCGCTAAATCAAATTTCTCTGGATCGTTATGAAATCCTGGTGCATACAAATAAATAATCGCTGGTGCGGCAACCATCGCCACAAAAGTTAGCAATGACATAGCCGTCAGCAAACAACCAAATACTCGGCTAATCAGAATCTGCACTTCTGCATGTGTTTTACTAGTTTTATATTCGGTTAAAACAGGAATGAAAGCTTGAGAAAAAGCCCCTTCCGCAAATAAGCGTCGAAAAAAGTTTGGGATACGAAAGGCAACAACGAAAGTATCGAAATCTTTACCCGCACCAAATACATTTAATAGCACGATATCACGCACTAATCCCAAAACTCGAGATAACATCGTCATTGCACTGACAATAATAGTCGATCGCCACAATGCCATCGCATTCACCCACGGCTTATCTTTAAAAAGCGTTATTGTAATGAAACTCAAAATAGATTTCGTTGTGAAATCATAAATTGGCGGATATTTTTTAAGTTAATTTGGCTTGCGATAGCGCTTTTCGGAATTTTTGCCAATCAAAATAAGGGCCTGGATCTGTTTTCCGCATTGGTGCAATATCAGAATGCCCCGCAATATGATTCTGAATTTTTGGATAGCTTTTAGCTAGCATCAGCACAACATCAACAAGTGCTTGATACTGTGCGTCCTCGAAAGGAAGATCATCGCTGCCTTCCAACTCAATGCCGATCGAATAATCATTACATTCTTTGTGTGCTAGATAACTCGAACGTCCAGCATGCCACGAACGATCATTGAAATTTACAAATTGAATCACTTCACCAGTGCGCAAAATCAATAGATGTGCGGATACTTGCATGCCTTCAATAGTCTGAAAATAAGGATGAGTATTCCAATCTAACTTATTTTGAAAGAATTGCTGGATATAACCACCACCAAATTGAGAGGGTGGCAAACTGATGTTATGAATAACAATCAGTTGAATGTCAGCATCCACTGGACGTGCATTAAAATTTGGTGATGGGAGTTGCGTCGCACCTTCTAATACACCATTTCGAATTTGCGCAAATCTAGAATGTTGCATGGTTTATCAAATCGGCAATTTAATCTTTATCTTTGCCATTTTGACATGCTTTATGCGCAATAATCGAGATGAAATGCTTATTTTTTATGTTGAGGGTGCTAATATAATGCACTAGTTTTTTGGTCAACCTATACTGGAAATAGTATGAGCATTCCTCAATCTTTGCTTGAACAATCGATTCAAATTAACATTCAACAAGCATTACAGGAAGATATTGGGGACGGTGATATCACCGCAATGCTCACACCAGAAGATGAGCAAGCTACAGCAACGATTATCACTCGTGAAGACATGGTATTAGCTGGTCAACCTTGGGTTAATGCCTTAATCAAAGCTTATGATAAAGATGTTCAAATCACGTGGTTAAAGCAAGAAGGTGAACTTGTTCAAGCCAATGAAGCTTTTCTAAAATTGGCAGGTTCAGCCCGTAGCTTACTGACTGTTGAGCGTCCTGCTTTGAATTTTGTGCAAACGCTTTCTGCTGTGGCGACCAAAACGGCAAATTACGTAAAACAATTGGATGGTTTAAACACTAAACTTTTGGATACACGTAAAACCTTACCAGGCTTACGCATTGCTCAAAAATATGCAGTGGCAATCGGTGGTGGTCAAAATCATCGTCTAGGTTTATTTGACGCTTTCTTAATTAAAGAAAATCACATTATGGCAGCAGGTGGTATTGCCCAAGCCATTACCAAAGCACATCAAATCGCACCAGGTAAACCAGTAGAAGTAGAAGTGGAGACTTGGGACGAACTGAATCAAGCACTCGAAGCTGGAGCTGATATCGTGATGTTAGATAATTTCAGCCAGCAACAAATGATTGATGCAGTGAAGCATGTTGCTGGACGTTGTAAGTTAGAAGCTTCAGGCAATATTACTATTGAGAACTTACGCGAAGTTGCCACAACTGGCGTAGATTATATTTCAATGGGTGTACTGACTAAGGATGTGAGAGCTATAGATTTATCTATGCGTTTTAATGCTTAAGCATCATCCACATCTTTTGTTTCCTTCTGAGTCGAAGTGTCATTAGATACTTCGACTTTTTCATTCCAAGCTGACTTCGCTTGTGTCGAATCAGTAGAGCGTGGATCAACAGCCATCAAAACAAAAGTCACTGCTGTTAAAAAAACGAGAAATACTTGAACCATTATTCCCCCTCCTTGTTATTTTCAATTTATGCCAGCGTACCAAACTAAGATGAGCTGAATGAGCGGGTAATGTTACCGTTTGAAAATTTATAATGCGTCTATGTAGAGATAGATATTCATTGATCATGTTTATTTTTATGTCGCTTAGAGATACATTGACCCATAAACTATTTTAAACCATAAAAAATGGAATCTATTTTCGAAGCCTTCTTTACTTTGATTTTTCAAATCATCCGCTTTTTTTTGCATATCATTTTTGAAGTGATTATCGAAGGCTTGATTCGTGGCACTGGATATTGTGTTGTATCTGCTTATCGATTGAGACGTCATGTTGATATTGAGAGCACTGAGGTTTTTATTGTTGGCTTTATTACATGGGGCATGGTTATCTTTTTGGCTATTTATTTTTTCCTTCTGATCTAATCTTAAATAAAAAAAAGGCGGTCTAAAAAAACCAGACCGCCCGCACTATCAACTGGAACTTACCAACCGAGTGCTTGCTGTTGCTTTTGAATCAATTCTGAGATTCCTTTTTCTGCAAGCTCTAACATGGCATTACACTGCTGGAGTGTGAACGGTTTGTCTTCTGCCGTCCCCTGAATTTCAATAAATTCACCTGCTTGTGTCATCACCACGTTTAAATCCGTTTGGCAATTTGAATCTTCTTCATAGCATAAATCTAGTAGGACTTCGTCTTGATACATTCCGACTGAGATCGCTGCCACTAAACCTTTTAACGGGTCATGTTTAATTTTCTTGTTGCTCAGCAATACATTCATTGCGTCTACCAATGCAACCGCTGCACCTGTGATTGCCGCAGTACGTGTACCGCCATCCGCTTGGATCACATCACAGTCTATCGTAATCGTGTTTTCACCCAACTTCTTCAAGTCCACCATCGCACGAAGACTACGACCGATTAATCGTTGAATCTCTTGAGTACGACCCGTTTGCTTACCACGTGCTGCCTCACGATCACTACGCGTGTGCGTTGAGCGTGGCAACATGCCATATTCCGCAGTTACCCAACCTTGTCCCTGACCTTTCAAGAAACGAGGTACTGAATTATCAATGCTTGCTGTACACAACACTTTGGTATGGCCAAATTCAACCAAAACTGAACCTTCAGCGTAACGGGTATAATTACGCGTAATCTTTACGTCACGTAACTGGTCTAATGCTCTTTGGTCAATACGCATAATAATTCCTTAAAACGATAGCACAACTATAATTGCACCATAGTATATCTCAATTACACGTACTTTCCCTTTTGCTTGTTGGTAAAGAGCATCGCTTAATGACTCAAGCAATGCTCTATCTTAATTAAGCAGCTTTACCAAATATGCTTTTCACTGCATCAACAAAGCTATCTTTGATCGCCGCCAAACGGTCTACTACATTGTCAGGCAAAGAGTGAATCGCCAGACGTTTATACACACTCACAATTTGAGATCCAAACGGCGCTGTATTGTACTGTTGACCAAACTCTGCACAGACTGCACGTACTTTAGGAGCCATCTCTTGATAGCGGTTGGCAGGTACATCTGGGAACAAGTGATGTTCGATTTGATGACTCAAGTTGCCACTCAAGAAATGCATGATTTTACCGCCAGTAAAGTTTGCTGAACCACGAATCTGACGCAAGTACCACTCTGCTTTGGTTTCATTATCAATATTGTCAGTGATAATTTCAGAGTCTTCTGTGAAGTGACCACAATAAATCACAGTCGATGCCCAGTAGTTACGAATCAAATTGGCAACAAAGTTACCCGCTAATACTGGCAAGAACATTGGGCCAGCAATCAATGGGAACAGCACATAATCTTTACCAAACTGACGTACCATCTTTTTGCGTAGATTTTTGGATTCTACATACACTTCTTTCCAAGTTTTGGTGCCATCAAATAATACTTTTTCCATCTCTAGACGTTGTAAAGCCAATAGCCATTCAAAACCCGTAGATAATACAAAACCCGTTGGTACGTTAAACAAAAAGCGAGGTTCCCACTTTTGCTCACGACTCATACGCATCACGCCATAACCACTAATGTCATGATCCATGCCGTACACATTGGTATAAGTATGGTGTTTATAGTTATGGGTATATTTCCAATCTTCACCCGTACACACCGTATCCCAGTCGTAGGTTGCACCATTAAGCGTTGGATCATTTAACCAGTCGAACTGACCATGCATCACATTATGACCAAGTTCCATATTTTCAACGATTTTAGATACGCCTAGCATAACGGTACCTAATAACCATACAGGTGGAATCCAACCACCAAACATCAACATGCCGCGTGACGCAATTTCGGTGTAGCGTACAAAGTTACGTACTTTATAAATATAATCAGAATCTTCTTTGCCAATTTTAGCCATGGTTTCAGTACGGATGGCTTCAATCTTACGGCCAAACTCTTGTACTTCTTCTAGTGTTAATGCACGGCTTGTATTACCGCCAAATTTGATTGGAGGAATCGTTTTAGTCGGATTTACTGTCATCATGTTCATAATATTATTCTCTATCTGGTCAATATGAATTAAAGGTCAATCTCAACGGGACTCACCGCTTCACTCACACACAACTTAATTTGCACATTGTTTTGGTTATCGATTTCACCTGTAAGTAGATTTTTCACTGCACCACTAACCTTGGTACAAACACAGGTATTACAAATCCCCATACGACAACCAAAAGATGGTTTCAAACCTGCAGTTTCAGCACTGGCCAATAGGTTGCCACGGCCTTCAAACTCTTGCATACTGCGGCGGAAATTGACTGGTTGGATTTGAGCATCCACATCCATCGTCACTGGCAAGAAGCTTTCTTGCGTTAAACGGTCTAACCAACCACGTTTCGCCCAGATTTGACGTGTCGCTTTCATCAACCCTGGAGCAGCACACACATAGGTTTGACGTTGAGCAGCATCAGCACACAAACGATCCAAAGTTTCTTCATCAAAATAAGCAGGTTGTTCAGCACTATCGACAATAATGTGTAGCTTAAAATGCGCATATTCTGCTGCCAGTGTTTCCAATTCAGTACGGAACGCTGGATCACGTGAGTAATAAATCAACGTTACAGGTTGATTTGAACGTGCTAAAGCCTGTTTCGCAATCGGAATAATTGGCGTAATACCACTACCTGCAGATACCAAAAGAATTGGTTGTTTACCTTCTTCTGTATCAAAGTCTTTTAGCGTAAATTCGCCCATCGCCTGAGTAATTTCAATCACATCACCAGCACGTGCGCTGTTAGCTAAATAGTTAGATACACGACCTTGTTTTTTTATACCCAATACCAATTTGTCGTGACTTGGTGAACTCACCAAGCTATACGCTCGTTGATGCAGCACACCATCAATACGAACCGTCACCATCACAAATTGACCAGGCTGATAGGTTGTAAATTTATTGTTACTGCTTAAAGTGACCTTGATCATTTCATCTGCAATAGGCTCAATCGCTTCGATTTTTGCCATAATGCGGCGCAAAGTCCACATCGGGTTAACCTTTGCAAGGATAAAATCAACAAAATCTTCACGAACCCAATGCGGTTGATAATTTAACTTAGCGTTCATACGTTCCTCGTTTTGTATGTGGCTATTTATATTGAGTGAACAAATGTTCATATAGTGAACATATGTACACTATATTAATTTGCGTTCACTGAGTCAACACTTGTTCACTAGTTTTTGGTTATTTTTAATACTTTTTTATAAATCGCTAAAATGACGAGAAAAAAATAATGGATTAATCAACAAATCTAGCCCTAACAAAACATGTTTCTATTCTCGCTTGGCAACTTCACTTCTTAACAGGCATTAAATGGTTATGAGAACAAAGAAAGTATTGGTATAAATTCTATTTGCAGCCTAGTTGCTCATTTTCTTGCTAGGCTTTAGACACTTCTCAGGACAAAGTTGCTTTGTTTAATCCTCGCTCAGGGCTAAAAAAATCATGTTTTTTTTGCTAGACTCTGCTGTATGAATTCAATGGATCTTTTTCATGTCGATTAGAGATGAACGAAAACAACAGAGCCGACAAGCTCTGCTTGATGCAGCACTCCATCTCAGTACTTCTGGACGCTCATTTAGTAGTATCAGTTTGCGTGAAGTGGCTCGCGAAGTTGGTTTAGTACCAACGGCGTTTTATCGTCATTTCCAAGACATGGAAGCGTTAGGGCAAGAACTCGTTGATCAAGTTTCTTTGCATCTCAAAAGCCTGATTCATCAACTGGGGCAAAGTTATTTACAACACAGCGGGTCTGCCAAAACACGAACCAGCATTGAGTTGTTTGTCCAAGCAGTAAATCATAGCCCTCAACAGTGGCAATTTATGATCGCTGAACGTTGGGGTGGTTCTGAAACAGTACGAATTGCGATTGCACGTGAAATCGAATTTTTGATTGAAGATCTTGCCATTGACCTGTGCAAACTCGAAACCTTCAAACATATTAAAGAAGCCAAAGACCTCCAAGTTTTATCAACGATTTTGATTAATATGTCCTTTACATGGGCGATGACATGGATCAACTTACCCAAACAGTTCACGATTGATCATTTGTTAGAACAGCAAAATTTATTTATCGATAATGCAGCGACTCAAGTGCGCTTACTATTTCGTGGGATCTCAAACTGGGAACCTCAAAACGCTTGATCATATCAATATGAAAGGTTGATATATAAAAGCATTGCTAAGCGTTATGATGCATTAGACAATAGCGCGATGCCGTTTAGAACACTATGAGGAGCTTAAAAGCATCATGAATCCTGATCGTCATACTCAGTTCTTAATACGTAAAGAAAAAATTTTGCAGGTTGCGGAAAAGCTATTATTAGAAAACAACCAAGAAATGACCCTCGATGAACTGGTTGCCGAACTGGATATCGCAAAAGGCACCTTATATAAGCATTTCCGTAGCAAAAATGAATTGTTACTTGAACTAATCATTCAAAATGAAAAAGAAATTCTCAAGATTTCAGATCAGTACAATACAGATTTCAAAGAATATGCCCCTCGTTATATGCTGCATCATTTAACGGCGCCGAGTCGTACGATTCTTTTACATCAGTTAGAAGAACATCTGACCATGACGGAGTCAAAACTCAAACATTTGTTTGATGAACTATACGCTGTTCGCCAACAACGTATTGTTTCACTCAAAGACATGACTGAAAAATATTTAAAATCACAGAACTACGATATGTCGATTCGAGACTATTTATCTTATATCTGGTCTCTTACCTATGGCGCAGCATTATTATTGAACTCAAGCTATTACCAGCGTTCAATTGGCTCTCGCCAAAAACTGATTAATCTCTATGTCAGCCAAGCGCTATCTTTACCTACTCAAACGGTACAGATCGATCTAAAAGAATTTCAGCTCGATGAAAACGCTTAAATAAAAAAGAACTGTGATGACAGTCCTTTTTTATGATCGAAGCATGCCAATTATTTAGCTTTACGCTCTTTCTCAAGTAGGAAGTCAACGACTTGAGTCACTTTAGCATCTCCACCTTGCACCACATATTTACCTGCAACCACCACAGCTGGCACACCTGTTAACTGATACTGCTGTGCCAATTTGTTCGATTCAGCCACTTTGGCAGTAATTGGGAACGAATTAAACATACTGTTAAATTTCTGTTCAGGCACACCATAACGCGCAAAGAATTTTGCTTGCGAAGCTTGGTCAAAAATTTGCTGACCGCCATCGTGAATCGTATGGAACAACGGAATATGGGTTTTCTTACGCACACCGAGAGCTTCAGACACAAAATAACCTCGTGCACCCTGTTCCCAAACAGGATTCATTGCCGCTGGCGTACGCAAAAAATACACATCTTTTGGAATTTGCTTTAACCACGTTTGCATATGCGGTTCAAGTGTAAAACAGTGTGGGCAACCGTACCAAAAAAACTCACGTACTTCAATTTTACCTTTCGGTGCAACCGTTTTACCTGGGTTGGCCACCACGGTATAGTCTTCCCCCGCGACAAAATTCGCAGCCATTGCAGGCATAGCAAATGCCATTGCCACTGTTGTTAATGCGCCAAATACTAACTTTTTCATACGCTGTGCTTTTCCTCTAAGTATTTTTGATAAGTTTATATGATAAATATAAAGCAAACTCGAGCAATTCGTTTTGCTTCTGTGAAGATTTTAATGGCTTTTATCGCTTTTTTTCCTAGAATCGCTACACTAGCAACAGATTACATCCAAATAATCATCCTAATATTGAGGTACACCCATGTCGCAATTGAATGTTGACCCACAAGAAATCGCAAAATTTGAAGCATTGGCTGCCAAATGGTGGGATCAACATTCTGAGTTCCGCCCGCTTCATCAAATCAATCCCTTACGTTTAAACTGGATTGAGGAACGTGTCGGTAGCTTAGCTGGCAAGAAAGTGCTAGATGTCGGCTGTGGTGGCGGTATTTTGGCTGAAAGCATGGCGCGTCGTGGTGCTGATGTTTTAGGTATTGATATGGGTGAAGCACCGCTTGCTGTCGGTCGCTTACATGCACAGCAGGACAATGTACAAAATATTGAATATCGTCAGATTCCAGTTGAACAACTCGCACAAGAACAAGCAGGTCAATACGATGTTGTGACCTGTATGGAAATGATGGAACACGTTCCCGATCCAGCATCTATCGTCAAAGCCTGCCAAACATTAGTAAAACCAGGCGGGCATGTGTTCTTTTCAACCATTAACCGCAATCCAAAATCCTATTTATTCGCGATTATTGGCGCTGAATATGTCCTACGTTTACTGCCAAAAGGCACACATGATTATCATAAATTCATCCGCCCTTCAGAAATGGCACACGATATTCGTAACGCAGGCTTGAGTCTAAAAGAAATGACGGGCTTACATTACAACCCGATCACTAAACACTATTGGTTAGCGCCAAATGTAGATGTGAATTATATGGTGCATACCACAAATACAGGTGCTTAATGAAAGCTGTTTTATTTGATCTTGATGGTACTTTGATCGACACTGCTGCTGATTTTATTCGCATCATTCAACAAATGTGTCGTGATGAACAGCGCCCTCTCGTTGATGCAGCGACTATTCGCACTCAGGTTTC
Organism: Acinetobacter sp. GWC1_38_13; assembly: GCF_001767535.1. Lineage (NCBI taxonomy): Bacteria > Pseudomonadati > Pseudomonadota > Gammaproteobacteria > Moraxellales > Moraxellaceae > Acinetobacter > Acinetobacter sp. GWC1_38_13. The sequence continues at coordinate 33,652 of NZ_MELG01000076.1, forward strand.
TGAAGGCGCACGGGCGATGGTCAAATTGGTGTATCCTGAATTAGACGTGACTGATCCAGTGTTTCTCGCTCATCGCCAACGCTTTTTAGATGTATATGGTGAAAATATCGTTGTAGATACAGACCTTTTTAATGGTATGTACCCTTTACTCGAAGAGCTAGAAGCAAAACAAATTCCATGGGGTATCGTAACCAACAAACCACGTGGTCTGAGTGAGTCCCTGCTTAAAGAGTTAAATCTCAGCTCACGTTGTTCCGTCTTGGTTTGCCCCGAAGATGTTCGAAATACTAAACCAGATCCTGAACCGATGTATTTGGCTGCAAAACAACTTCAAATTGCTGCCGAAGAAATCATCTATGTTGGTGATCATCCTCGTGATATCGATGCAGGTCGTAATGCGAGTATGTATACGATTTTGGCAGCGTATGGTTATTTACCAATTGAATCACGTGATGACCTTGATGCGTGGAATGCAGATGCGATTATACAAACAGTTCCGGAATTACATGAATTGCTCAAACAGAAAATCACTGTTTTGTCAGAAAATCAGCGTATGATGGGTTAAGCATTAAAGATAATTATAGGAGGCATAACAATGAAATATTCAGAATATCAACCTCGTCCTGATCTATTAAAAGACCGCATTATTCTGATTACAGGTGCGGGTGATGGAATTGGGCGTGCGGCTGCTATTAGTTATGCCTTGCATGGCGCAACCGTCGTATTACATGGTCGCACACTGAATAAGCTTGAAGTTATTTATGATGAAATTGAGGGCTTAGGTGCACCTCAACCTGCAATTTTACCTTTACAGCTGTCTACCGCATCAAGCCATGACTATGAGCTATTGGTCGACACACTCGAGCAACAGTTTGGTCGTTTAGACGGTATTTTACATAATGCAGGCATGTTAGGTGATCGCGTCGAATTAGCACATTATCCTGTAGATGTTTGGGATGATGTTATGGCCGTTAATCTAAGAGCGCCTTTTGCATTAACTCAAGCATTATTACCTTTACTCGAAAAGTCTGATCGCGCTTCAGTTGTATTTACCAGTTCAAGTGTAGGTCGAGAAGCTCGTGCATTGTGGGGGGCTTACTCCGTTTCAAAAGTCGCGATTGAAGCGATGAGTAAAATTTTTGCAGCTGAAAATACGTATCCGAATATTCGATTCAACTGCATCAATCCTGGTGGGACGCGAACAGCCATGCGAGCAAAAGCCTATCCTGAAGAGGATCCGAAGGTTTTACCAACACCGGATAGCATCATGCCTGCCTATTTATATTTGATGGGTGATGACAGTTTAGAAATGAATGGTCAAAGCATAGATGCTCAAAGTTAGAATGATAAAAATTCTAACGGATGAGTGAGAGAGGCTGCTGAAGGAATCTTCATAGTTTTAAACGAATCATGAATTGATCTTCACAGTTTCTCTGCATTTTTAAGTTACAGTTTTCACATGAGAGACATCCGAAGTCACTAAGGTGCATCATGAAAAAAATTTTCATTATCTTTGTTTTAGGTTCAACCGCTGTATTAAGTAGTATGAACAGCATCGCAGGTCCACACTTTGATCGCGGAGAAGACTCGCGAGGTGGTTGGCAGGGTCGTGGTTTAGATAACTCGGATAATGAAAATCGTATGCGTGAACGTCGTATACGCGAAGAACGTGGTGTTGAACGTTTGAAACAACATCGCTGGCAAGCAGGTTATGTGATGCCTCAACATTATCGAGGTAATGGTTATAAAGTTGATTATAAACAAAATAATCTTCCGAAACCGGGTCGAAATGAACAATGGTATAAAATCAATAATGACTACATTCTAGTCAATTCCGATGATAATAGTATTATTCGTATTGTCGGTTTCTAAGCCTTTGAAACCTCAGTTGAGCAATTTAAATTCGCCACAACAGTACTAAGAGATTTATCTTTTGCTTTTTTTGGTTAGAATCAAATAAATTGCAGTAAATCTGAGATCGATATGGCGAACCAAATCACTGAAACTTCAAATAGTACAGCGCAAGATTATGTACATTGGTTTCGCCATTCAGCACCTTATATCAATGCTCATCGTGATAAAACATTCGTCCTGATGTTTGGCGGTGAAGCGGTTCAACATGATAATTTCCAACATATCATCCATGATATTGCCTTGCTGCACTCGTTAGGTATTCGTCTGATCCTAGTACATGGTGCACGTCCTCAAATTAATCAAAATTTGCTTGAACGCAAAATTGAAACACCTTTTCATCAAAATCGTCGTGTAACGACACGCGAGTCTTTACGCGGCGTTATGAATGCTGTCGGTTCGATTCGCTTAGAAATCGAAGCACTCCTGTCTATGGGCCTTGCGAACTCACCGATGTACGGCGCCCGTATTGATGTTGTATCGGGTAATTTTGTCACCGCAAAACCTTATGGTATTCGTGATGGTATCGATTTCCAACTGACAGGTGATGTACGTTCAATCGATACAGATGCTATTCAGCGTCATTTAGATAATCACAATATTGTATTGCTAGGACCGACAGGCTACTCCACCACAGGTGAGGTGTTTAATTTACTGGCTGAGGAGGTTGCAACCAAAACTGCAACTGCGATTAAAGCCGATAAACTTATTTTCTTGGGTGAAAAACAAGGTTTAATGAATCAAAAACAGCACTTGCTTCGTGAACTAAGCCCTCGTCAACTTGAACCTTATATTCAACAGTTCCAAGCAGATAATCCTGAATTTTCATTACATTTAAAACAAGCTCAACAAGCCTCTTTATCAGGGGTTCATCGTGTACATTTAATTTCTTATGCTTATGATGGCGCATTGATTGAGGAGTTATTCACTCGTGATGGTATAGGTACCATGATTACCGATGCACATTATGAAGAAGTTCGAATTGCCAATATCCATGATGTTGGTGGTCTCATTAATCTACTTCGTCCACTCGAACAAGAAGGTATTTTGGTTTATCGCTCTCGGGAACGTCTTGAGAGTGAGATTGAACAATTTGCAGTGATTGAACGAGATGGCATGATCTTGGCTTGCGCTGCATTGTATCCAATACCTGCACAGGACGATGAAATTCGTTCAGCCGAAATTGCCTGTGTTGCAGTCGATTCTAGCTATCGAAAATCCAATCGTGGAAGCCAAATTCTGCAATTTTTGGAAAGCAAAGCCAAACAGCAAGGTATACAACAATTATTCGTTCTCACCACTCGAACAGGTCATTGGTTTTTAGAGCAAGGATTTCTTCCTGCCACTGTGGATGACTTACCCAACGCTCGCCAAGCACTCTATAATTATCAAAGAAATTCACTTGTGTTTAAAAAGGCATTAAACTAATTCCAGTACGTGAAGATATTTTTATTTCTGATAAAGATATCTTCGAATCGCTCAATACTGTGATTATTGTTTTAATTTAATTTGATCTAAAACCTTAAATAAAATTTAAAAAAATATAATAAACATTAGCTTAGGTTATATTTTTTAATTCCTTCATTATTCAATAAATCACTAAACTTATTCTTTTTTCTATTTTGCACTTTTACTGATAACTAAAGCCTGAACCGTACCGGGTTTGTCGGAGACTTTTTATTTAAGTTAGGCCACCTGACCTAACGGGTTAATCTTATCATAGTACATTGCTTCAAACTCAAAAGGCGATACATAACCCAGTGCACTGTGTACACGCTTTTTGTTGAACCAATCTACCCAGTTTAGTGTCGCAAGCTGTACATCCG